>JAUNKI010000111.1 GCA_030532815.1 Leptotrichiaceae bacterium | reverse complement strand
TTAAGTAAATACAGGATTTGTTATCTATATTTTTTTGAAAAAAGCTTGGCAAAAATCACCAACTTAACTTTTTCTCCGTGAGGGCTCATTGCCGCCCTCACGAAAAAAACATTTGTGTTGAATTGTTTTTTGGCTCAACCTTTTTTCCAAAAAAAGCGTGAAAACTGATTTTTGGCTCAACCTTTTTTACAAAAAAGATTGAATATAACTTTTATTCTTTTTCTTCAGTTTCAAAATATTCTCCCATATTTCTGAATTTTTCATATCGTCTTTCCAATAATTCTTCAATAGTGAGTTTATCTATTTTTTTAAATTCCTTCAATACTGCCGTCTTTAAATTTTTTGCAGTTTTTTCAAAATTTCTATGTGCTCCACCAAGAGGTTCTTCTATTATTTCATCTATTATTTTCAAGCCTCTTAGATTAATTGCGTCCATTTTCAGACTTTTAGCAGCTTCAGGAGCTTTTGATGCATCATTGAAAAGTATGGATGCACAACCTTCAGGAGAAATTACTGAATAAACACTGTTTTCAAGCATTAAAACCGAATCAGCAACTCCTATTCCTAAGGCCCCTCCACTTCCTCCTTCTCCTATAACTACTGAAACTATAGGAACTTTAAGACCGAACATTTCCGCCAGATTTTTGGCAATAGCTTCTCCCTGTCCTTTTTCTTCGGCTTCAATTCCCGGATATGCACCTGAAGTATCTATGAGAGTAAGTATAGGCAGTTTAAACCTTTCGGCCATTTTCATCAGCCTTAGTGCTTTTCTGTATCCTTCAGGACTTGCCATACCAAAATTTCTGTACATATTTGATTCGAGATCTCTTCCTTTCTGATGTCCTATTATCATTATTTTATAGCCGTCCACCGTTGCCAGACCTCCTATTATGGCATGGTCGTCTTTGGAAAGTCTATCTCCGTGAAGCTCGACAAAATCCTGAGTCAGTTCATTTATATAATCAAGGGTATAAGGTCTTTTGGGATTTCTTGAAATTTGAATCCTCGCCCATGAATCCATCTCCTTTTCAGAAAATTCCATATATTTTTCTTCAAGATTTTTTTCCAGTTCCTTTATCTGTTTTGAAAAATCAATTTTCTGCTCATCTGAAAAACGTTTTAGCTCTTCTATTTTATTTTCCAGTTCTTTTATTTCCTCTTTTATACTCATTTTTCCTCCAAAATTATAAAAATATGAAGCTGCTTTTATATAAGTTTATCAAGTATACGGTAAATTGTCATTTTTAATTCTTTCCTCTCGGAAATAACATCTACCATTCCATGTTCAAGTAAAAATTCCGCTCTCTGAAAGCCTTTAGGCAGTTTCTGATTTACAGTCTGCTCTATAACTCTCGGACCCGCAAAAGCAATCAGTGCATTAGGTTCTGTAACGATAACATCTCCGAGCATGGCAAATGATGCAGTTACTCCTCCCGTAGTAGGGTCTACAGGCACTGAAATAAAAGGTATTCCTGCTTCATTCAGCTTCTTTACCGCTCCCGATGTTTTTGCCATCTGCATGAGTGATACTATACCTTCCTGCATTCGGGCTCCACCGGAACTTGAAACAATAACAACCGGAATTTTTTTTTCGAGACCTCTTTCAAGAGCTCTTGTAACTTTTTCTCCCACAACTGAGCCCATACTTCCTCCCATGAAGGTGAACTCCATAGCGGCAATACTTACTTCAATTCCATTTATTTTTCCTATTCCGCTTATAATTCCGTCAAGCATTCTACTTTTCTCTCTGGAATTTTCGAGTTTATCCTGATATCCCGGAAAATTCAAAAAATCTTTTGAATTTAGAGTTATATCTTCTTCTTCAAATGTACCTTCGTCAATAAGCAGTTCAATTCTTTCAAAAGCCGTCAATCTAAAATAATTTCCGCATTTAGTGCATATATTCAAATTATTTTTCAAATCCTCATTATATATTATTTCATTACATCTGCTGCATTTTTTCCATTTGTTGTCATCAACTACATCTACAGTCAGTTTTGATTTTGAAGTAACCGTCGCATATTTATTTTTTGATTTTTTACTTGAAAATAATCCCATTTTTCTCACCTTTCTGAAGATTTTACATTTATTTTATATTATTATTAATTCAGATTAATAAATAACTGATGTTATCCTTAAATTTTACATTATTAAACTTAGAAATTAATTTGTTCAAAATTTTATCGGATAATTATTTAAAATAATCTTTTTCATTTTTTAATATAAATTCATATTCATCAAATAATATTGAGTAACAGCACAAATACAGTTTGCCCTGTTCAAAACCTTTTCCATATTTCCTGTCCCCTACTATCGGATATCCTGCATTTGCCAATTGTACTCTTATCTGATGCTTTCTTCCTGTTATAAGGTCAATGTCGAGCAGTGAAGTTTCTTTTTTTTCATTGTTCATTTTCAAAATATTTGAAAATCCGTTTTCAGATTTTTTATATTTTGTGATACTTTTTTTTATTTCTCCGTTACTTGTTTCCTTTACTTCTTTTACCCCGTTTTCAGTAATTTTCAGATAACTTTCTATTATAAATTCGTTTTTTTCGGGAATTCCGTGAACAATTGCGACATATTTTTTCCCTACTTCATTATTTCTTATTTTTTGAGAAATATATCTTAGAAATTTTAAATTTTTACATCCTATCACAAGCCCTGAAGTCTCATAATCCAGTCTATTAGCAAAATTTATATGTTCACTTTCATAAATTTTTTTATAGATTTCTGAAAGTCCGTATTTGTGACCTGTTCCTTTATGCATGGGAATATCTCCCGATTTATTTACAATAAAAAAATCATTATTTTCAAAAATTATCATTTTTTTATATTTTTTTTCATCAAATACAAACTCTTTTTTATAATTTAAATTTTTCCTGTTTAAATTCTCTATATTTAAATTTTTTATGAGTATATTATCACCGAGACAAAGTCTGTAATTTTCTTTGGACTTTTTACCGTTTACTTTTATTTCTCCTTTACGCAATGCTTTAAAAATATTACTGAGATTTTCATTTTTACATTTTTTTCTTAAATATCTGTCAAGCCTCATTCCTTCAGTTTCACTATCGACAATGTATTCAAAAATTTCCATTTATCACTCCGAATGATTATTTATTAATCTTCTATATTTATTTTCACGCTTTCAGCCAGTCCTATCATAATAAAAGAAGATAAAAAGGAACTTCCTCCATAACTTAGAAATAACAGAGGTTTTCCGGTTACAGGTACCAAACCTATAGTCATTCCGATATTTACTACAACATGCATGAAAAATATACCTGATATTCCGTATAATATAAGTCTTCCAAAGCGATCCTGAGTCAGCTTGCTTATTCTCATCAGGTTGAGTATAAGCAGGAAATAAAGTATTATTACCGTTGTTGAACCGATAAATCCCGTTTCTTCAGAAATTATGGAAAATATAAAGTCGGTTTGAGCTTCAGGAAGAAATTCCAGTCGACTCTGACTGCCCTGAAGCACTCCTTTACCGTACAGTCCTCCCGCTCCTACCGAAATTTTGGACTGGGTTACATGCCAGCCGCTTCCTCTACTGTCCTTTTCAGGGTTCAGAAATGTTTCAACTCTCGTTCTCTGATAATCACTTAATACAAACCTGTATACCGGATATGCAGATAAAATGACAACTATTCCTATAATCCATATCGGTTTCATATCCGCTCCGTACAAAAATATCATAAATACAAAGGAACATACTGTTATAAGAGTAGTTCCGAGATCAGGCTGTATAAGTATGAGCAGTATAAGAGGCAAAACCGGAAAAAAGGCTCCTATTATATCTTTCAGATTATTTATCCCCTTTCTGTATCTTTCAACTATCCAGAAAGCTATTATGACTATTATTGCTATTTTTACAAATTCCGAAGGTTGAAGCTGAAAAGGTCCCAAAGCTATCCACCTTTGAGCTCCCAAAGTCTTTTTACCGGCAAATCTTACAAGGAGAAGAAGGATAACACTTAAACCGTAAATTTTCCATATATGTTTTTTCATATCTCTATAGTCAATAAAAGATACTCCTATCCACAGAAAAGTTCCTATACTTATCCATATAAGATTTCTCATTACGAAACCGGTAGATCTTGTGGCACTGTAAACAAAAACCGTACTTATAGTTACAAGAACGTAAACAAACAGCAGCAGCATTTTATCCATTTTTACTATATTGCTTTTTATTATTTCCGTTAATCTCTGATTTTGAAACATAGTTATTTATCTCCCTTTAAATTTCCCAAAACAGTAATATTTCTGTTTTGATACTGACTTTTTAAAAATCTGTTTATATTTTCCAGACTTACATTTTCAATTTCCTGTTTCAGTTTATTTATATCTATTATTTCTCCTCTTCTTACATAATAATTTCCGATAATACTCATTCTTGATCTCGGATTTTCCATTGAGAAGGCTATTTTACTCAAATATTTGTTTTTGGCTTTCTGAAGTTCGGCAGAAGTAATTCCCTTTTCCTTCATTTTTTCAAATTCATTTAATGTTATTTCCAGAGCTTCCTTATAACTGTCCCTGTTGGTTCCTATATAAGTTGTCGTAACTCCGCCTTCTTTATAATACTGATTATAAGTATAGACAGAATAAGCGAGACCTCTTTTTTCTCTTATTTCCTGAAAAAGTCTCGAACTCATGGAACCTCCCATAATATTTGCCAAAATATCCGTATAAATCCTGTCATTACTGTTATAAGACTGCCCTTCATGGGAAATACATATATTTACCTGATTTATATTCTTTTCATAATTATTTTCTCCGCTTTTAAAACCGAATTCTATTTTTTCCCTTCTGTCAGTTTTTTTATCCGGCAATTTTGAGAAATATTCATCAACTTTTTCTATTATTTTATCCTTATGAAAATTTCCTGAAACGACAATAACAATATTATCTTTTGTATATCTTTCATTATAATATTTTCTTATTATTTCCGATGTAAAGCTTCTTACACTTTTTTCGGTTCCTATAATAGGCTTTCCATACTGCCCTTTGATACAGTCTGCATAATTTAGCTCAAATACGAAATCATCGGGACTGTCCTGGTACATATTTATTTCTTCGACTATCACATCTTTTTCTTTTATCAGCTCTTCTTCAGGAATTAACGAATTTGTGACAATGTCAAACAGAATATCCACCGACTTTTCCAGAAATTCAGTCAGTGCATTTATGTAAAATACCGTTTCCTCCTTTGTTGTATGAGCATTTATACTTGCTCCCAGATAATCGGTCTCTTCAGATATTTCAAAATAATTTCTTTTGGAAGTCCCCTTAAAGAGCATATGTTCCAGAACATGAGAAATTCCTTCCTCTTCATCACTTTCATCTCTTGAACCTGTTTTAACGAATACTCCTACTGAACACGTAGAAATATTGTCAAGTTTGTCAAAAATTATTTTTATTCCTTCTTTGGTTACTGTCTCCTCTGTCATTTTTCCTCCATATTAATTTTTTTGCCGTTAAAATTACAACTGTAAAAAATACAGATGAAATATTATAAAAACAGTCTCTACTACTATTAATATTCAGCATTTGAAAATAATTTAATCCCTACTCCAAAATAAATCAGAAGTGGTAGAAAACAAGCTAAATATACAGGCATTGTACCTGCAGCAGCCAATGATTTCAATATAGTACTGAAACCGTAATAGGAGTATCCTATTATTACCGACAGTCCTATATTTACCGCTGCTCCTCCCCTTACATAACGGCTTCCCAAAGACAGCCCTATAAAACACATGACAAAGGAAGCAAGAGCAAATGATATTCTGTAATAAAAGTCAATAAGCAGGTCTATTGAATCAGCTCCCACCCTTGTAAAATAAACTATCTTTTCTCTAAGTTCTTTCATTGTAAGGTTTTTGGCTTTTACAGGATCAGCCAGTATGTCATCTATGGGAACTTTAAATTTGAATACACTCGGATCAACTGTTTTAGATGTATTTGAAGTTATACTGTGTTCTTTCAGATTTTCAAAATTCCAGTTGTCGCTCCCTTTTTCCAGAACAGCTCCCGTAGCGGTATAAACTGTCTTTACATGTTTAAAATCATCCGCCATTTCTATTATTTCTATTTCTCTCATTATACCGTCTTTTTTATTTACATAGCCGCTATATAATATTTTATTTTTATCAATTTTTACAAGTACGAAATTTTTTTCAACTTTTACAGGTTCCGCCTGTTCCAGTTTAAGCAGTTTCATATTACTTTTCCTGCTGTTGGCTTTACCGAGTATATCCGTATTTATAAAAAGAACGGATATACTTACAATAAAGGAAAAAATCAACGGAAAACGGGCTATTCTCAAAAAACTTATTCCGCTTGTTTTCATTGCCGTTATTTCAAGCTGTTTTGCCATTTTGCTTATTGCCAGCAGGCTTCCGAGAAGTATTCCCAAAGGTGCCGTATTGGTAACAATTTCAGGTATGCCGTAAGACAGATATTCAAAAGCCTCTTTTAAAGTAAACTTGCCGTCCATTATCCAACCTGTGAGACTGATACTTTCTGCAAGGACAAATATTAGGAAAAACATCATCATTCCGAGAAAAAAGCTTTTTATATAACTTGAAATTATATATTTATCCAGTTTGTTCATTAAATTAATGTCTCCTATATTTTTTTATTGAAAAATAAACACATAATGTAAATAAAATGAAGTTCGGTATCCACATTGCCACTGAAACGGGAACATTATTTTTCAATATCATAATTTTCACATAATTTACAATAGCTATATATCCGAATATTACTATCAGGCTTATTCCGAAACTTATCCCTTTTCCGCTCCGTCTGTTTCCTACCTACAATAAAAATCCCAGCCAGCAGAGAAATACACTTGC
>JAUNKI010000110.1 GCA_030532815.1 Leptotrichiaceae bacterium | reverse complement strand
GAATATCGGCTTTATTTCTATTTTTGATGGATATTATAATAATTACATATATTTCAAATGTCATAATATAAAAACGGATATCGGAAAAACATTTTTTATGCATATTATATTTTGAAATTTTTATATATCTGTGCTAATATATTTTTGAACATACTTCTGAAAGAAGAAAAACAGACGGATATTTTTAATATATTGTAAAAATATCTGATATATTAACAGAAAAAAAGATGCACAGATTTTTTTAATTATAACGATTAGTAAATATATAACTAAAAAGAACGGAGAAAAATATGAAGTTTACAGTATTGACTTTGTTTCCTGAATTATTTGAGATGTATTTATCTCAGACTATTATTCAGAGAGCTGTGGAAATGGGACTTGTGAGTTATGACATTGTGAATATACGTGATTATGCACGAAATAAACATTCGCAAATGGACGATATTCCCTTTGGCGGGGGTGCGGGTATGGTTTTGAAACCCGAAGCATATTGGAACTATTTTAGTGAAATAAATGGGAAATATGAAGAAAATAAAAAGGAAGAACAGAATAATGAAAATAACCGAAATGTTCATAAAAGACCTTATGTAATATTTATGTCACCTCAGGGAAAAACATTAAATCATGAAAAAGTGACAGAATTATCCTTAAAGGAAGAAATTATCGTAATTTCAGGAAGGTATGAGGGCCTTGATCAGAGAGTGATTGACAGGTTTGTAGACGAGGAAATATCCATAGGAGATTATGTACTGAGCAGCGGAGATTTGCCGTCACTTGTTCTTATGGATTCAGTGACGAGGATAAAGGAAGGGGTCATAAAAAAGGAATCATTTGAAACAGATTCCTTTTATAACGGATTGTTAGGATTTCCCCAATATACGCGACCGATAGAAATAGGAGGATATTCCGTACCTGAAGTTTTACGAAGCGGAAATCATGCTAAAATAAATGAATACAGATATTACAAGTCCATAGAGAAAACATTGGAAAACAGAAGGGATTTAATGGAAAAGAAACTGGAAAATGATGATGAGTTTAAAAAGCTATATGAAAAGTTTCTTAAAAGCAGGAAATAGAGAAATCGTCAGAAACGGAAACTGAAAAACAAAAATTGTAAAAAACTGTAATGGACAGTCTTATAAAGTAAAAAAATGTATTAAACCGTAAAAAATTATATATTTTACTTTTTTTATAAAATTAAGATATGTTCAAAAACTTATATGATACTAAAAAATGGAATTGGAAAGTATATCCGAATATATAAACGGGAGTATTTATTAAATGCTGTGAGTTAAAATTTTTTCAATTTGCAATAGATTATAAATATTTTTGAACTTTCAAATATATCGGATAAAAACAGCTATTGTTCATAAAAGTATAAAAAATATTCAATTATAAGTTTTATGTGTTTTAGGGTCTGTTTCAAAAGATATAAAAATGCATTTAATCCTAAATATTATATATTTTCCTATTTTTGTAAAATCAGTAAAAACAATATTTTTTGATTTTTAAAAATATATAATAATTATAGTTAGAAAATTATTTTTAACTTATGAGATTACCTTATAAAACAATAATATTAAAGAAGCGGAGAAAAGATAAAATATGATTTATGAATTGGACGGGATAAGTCCTGTAATAGGAAAAGAAGTATTTATTGCAGAAAGTGCGGATGTTATCGGAAATGTTGAATTACGTGACAGAGTGAATATATGGTTTGGAGCTGTTTTGAGAGGAGATGTGGAAAAGATAGCTGTAGGAAAAAACAGCAATGTTCAGGATAACTGCACTATACACACGGATCTCGGATATCCGTGTATTATAGGTGAAAATGTAACAGTGGGACACAATGTCATACTGCACGGCTGTGAAGTGTCCGACAATGTAATAGTAGGCATGGGAAGTACTCTTTTAAACGGAGTCAGGATCGCTTCCGACTGCCTTATAGGAGCAAATTCCCTTGTTACGGATAAGATTCCTTATGAGAAAGGAGTTCTTATTTTAGGAAGTCCGGCTAAAATAATAAGAAAACTGACTGATGAGGAAATAGCTCATATTCGTAAAAATGCCGAACATTACGCGGAAAACGGAAAAAAGTTTCATAAAGCGTTAAAGAAGTGCATTAAATAATAAATATTTGAAAAAATAGAAGAAATTTATTTACAGTCGGAGAAACTTTAAATTATTGTAAAATGATATATTTTCAATTTGTAAAAAAGTTTTTTAAAATATAGAATATTTATAATCGGAGAATTATTTTCGGTTTATGAGACAGTTTAGTTTTGAGTTTTCGGATATACTTTAATTATCATGTAAAAATAATCGGATTTTAAGTCCGATTTTTTTTCGGCACATCAGTACAGAGAGCTATAGAAAATATTGATTTTATAAAAATACAGACAGGTTATCATAGATGACGCCGTCATAAAAAAATAACAAAGAATAACCGTTTTATAAAAATAATTTTTTCGGGAAATCATATAGGATGTATAAAATCAGATGATACTTTGTATAGAAACGGAAATAATTTTTTCGGAAATCGGAATACAGTATAATTTCAAATATTTATATACTTTTAAAAAAAAGAGATATTTTAAGAAAAATAAATAATACTGTTTTAAATGGGAAAATTACGGAGAAGGTAAATTTTAAAATCACTTCTCATCAGTTTATACCGACATCGTTAATATTGATTTTTTCTGTTAGAATTTGTGTGTCAAAAGAAAACGGAAAATTAATTAATATAACGGAGGTAAATAATATGTTGGAAATATTCCTGTTTAATGTAATTGTAGGAGGAATTGTATTATCGGCGGGAGGTCTTATAGGATTGGAACTGTTGGAAAATTTTAACAGAAAATATAAAATGTCGGAAAAACGAAATACTGCAAAAAAAAGTAAGTTGTCAGAAAAATACGGACATGTGAAAATAGCAAGAAACAGCGGTAAAATCGATATAAGAATGTCAAAAACAAAAAATGAAGTTGCATAAAAGTATAAATGTATATAAAAATTTATGATTGAATATGTTTTTAAGGCAGCCTCAAGTATGCAATATTTATGATTTAATGTATTTTTTGTTTGTGAAACGGTTTTTGATGATAGAAATGTAAGAATACATCATAAGTCTTTACAAAGATTATATTTTAAATAATATTGGAAGTTTAAATATTCCTGCTCAACTCTTTTTAATAAAGTATAGAAAGAAGTTTTTCAGTTTTTTCAAAAAAATTAAGAGCTTTTTTTGAAATTTTTTAAAAAAGGAGTATATTTTTAAAGATTTTAAATTGCATATAATGTAATTATAATTTATATTGAAAATATTAAAAACATATGATAAAATAAAATGTAAATATAGGTAATTTATGAATTTGAATAAGGAGAAAATATGTGGAAAAAAGTAATACTATTAATGTTAATTTCTTTACTTTGGAATTTTAACACATTTTCTGTTGAAAAAATAGATGTACCCGAAGAATATTCTGAAAATATAATAATATCAGGATTTGATTCTGATTTTTTTGAATATGATTTTAATAAGGACGGGATAAAGGAAAAAGTACTTGTAAATTCTAAGAAAAAAGGAATAAAAGCTGAGGCGGTTGTTTCTATTTATGTTAAGGAAGAAGACAGATACAGATTTGCTTTTCAGATTTTTCTCAACGATGAAATTAATATTTTTTCTATGAGAAGAGCTGAGAATAATTTGAAAAAAATAAAAGAACACTATGATGATTACTCAAAAGATTTGCAGGCAAATGAAGCAAGGTATGTCGAAATACTCGATGACAATACTAATGAGCAGATAGTTTTTGATATGAAGTTTGATAAATATTCTCCGAAAAATTTGGATAATTTCATATTTGTAAAAAAAACTGCGGTATTTAACAAAATGCCGAATAATTCTTCCGAAGTGGCATTTGTAGGAAAATATAAGGACAAGCCTAAAATTTTACTGGAATTTATATCTGCAAAAAATAATGAGGAACAGCTCTGGTATTTAACGGAAATGAAAAAAAACGATAACGTAGTTAAAGGTTATATATCAGAAAAGCAGAACAATATTTTAAAAAGAGGATTTTATTGGGATGAAATGCATTCTAAAATAGAAAAGGTAAACAGTTTTATAAACAGTTCATTGAAAAATAAAATGGACTTGTATGTAATTATTCAATATAAACCTCTTGCAGATGATTATTACAGTCCAAGGGACAGATTCGGAAACAGGAAAAATCAAAGTATAACAGGGTATACAAGATCTGATAAACAAGGAGAAAAAATCAACATACCGGATCAGACTATTTTCAGAATAATAGGAAAAGAAAATGATATGGTAAAAATTGAAACGCCTTTATACGGAGGTCCATATTATATAGCTGATAAGCCTGAAATAATGAAAAAAATTGAGATAAATGAAAAGGTTAACAAATTTATTGCTATTGATCCTGACAATCAGACGGAAGCAATAATTGAAAGAGTCGGGAATACCGATAATTTTGCAATTATTTCTTATTCATTTGTAACTACGGGGAGAGACAACGGTTATTCTTCATATGAAACACCTCATGGAGCATTTCTTGTAGCTTTTACAAGACCCTATATGATGTTTACGAGAAGTGTAAAAAAAGATGAAGATATATCTACTATTCCCAGAAATAAAAGAGTAGCTAACAGGGATGATATAGTTGTAGCAGGAGAAGCCAAGTATGCAGTAAGATTTAGCGGAGGTGCCTATATGCACGGAATACCCGCTTCATATGGTGAAAACAGAGAAGCAATAAAAGCTGTAGTAGCTCAGAAAATAGGTACTTATAAAGAATCGCACAAATGTGTAAGACATTATGACGATCAGATAGAATTTATAGTAAACTGGATAAATGGAAAAAGTACGATTAAGGAAAGAGATAATACAATACCTGATGAACCCGTAATAGCAGTTGTATTATAAATAAAAATTTTATGAGGTGAAAAATGAAATCAGTAAAACTTAAATCTTTAACAATGTATGCTTTATTATCTTTCATGACATATACAGTTTCAATGGCAGAGCCTGCCAGCACTTTGTCCCAGAAAGGCTGGAAAACCGTGGGAATGACTCCTGATTTGGATAAAGACGGAAAAAAAGACATACTGTTGATTGAATATTTTGAAGAAAATGATAAAATTTATACAAAGTTCACCCCTTATGTAAAAGATGAAAATGACAAACCTATAAAAGGGCAGACAGTTGAAAAAGTATTTGAGAGAACAAATTTTCAAAGAGAATTTAATAAATTTTCAAAAGAACTTGTAAAAAAATATCCTAAAAAGGAAAAAAAGAAAGATGCAGTTATAAATACTCAAATTAATAAACAGACGGATAAAACTCCGAATACGGATAATCCGAAAATGTCTGTAAATAACGGAAATGTAAAAGTTAATGAAAAAAAGGAAATTGAAGATAAAGTAGCTGTTCCCGAAGATTTGAAAGAAGATGCGGGAAAAGTACCGAAGGAAATCGTTCCTGACGAAAAAGCCGATAAGGACATTGAAAAAATATCTGACGATAAACCTTCACTAAAAAGGGAGCAACTTATAAAAGGTCCTTATCCTTATACAGTTTATTATTTAAAAGAAAGACCTGAAAGCCTTACTTTTGATTATAAATACTCAAAACATTCTCCGAGAGATATGGACGAGTTTATTTTTATAAAAACTTCCGTAAATATAAGAAAAGAACCGAATCAAAAATCAGCAGTATTGAAAAAGGCGGCTTATGCTCACAAATATAAAGTTGTGGGAAAAGTGAAAACTAATGTGAAAGACGGAACAGCTGAATGGTATGAAGTGTACTTTGACGGAAAGTTAGGGTATGTACTAAGCACATATGCAATAAAGCGAGAATTTGACTGGCATGATATGATGAAAAAAGTTGAAAAAACTAATAAATTTGTTTCCGATGCAGTTTCAAAAGGTCAAAAAATATACGTTTTAGATGACTATGTACCTTTAGGCGGAGGAAACGGTACAGTTAAAGATAAATACGGAAATAGGGAAAATCAAAGTGAAAGAGCTTATCTAAGCTCAAGTTTCAAGGATTTTATTAATTTACCGGACAGAAGTTTAATGACTATTATAGAAGAAACTGATAAATATTTAAAAATAAAAGTTGATGTATATGATAACGGAACATATTATTTAAAAAAATCAAAAAAAGGGCTGCTTAAGGACAGTAGGATTACAGATGAAATTACAAGATTTATATACGTGGACAGACATAGTCAGAATGAAATGATTATTGAAAAGAATACGGATTCCGATACTTGGAATGTGGTTACGACTTCTTTTGTAACTACGGGAAAAGATTCAGGAAATTCTTATGCTACTCCCTACGGAACATTTTTAGTGGCATATTCCAAACCTGTAATGCAGTATACAGGGTCAGATAATAAAACTGTAGTGGGAGATGCCAATAATGCCGTAAGATTTAGCGGAGGAGGATATATGCACAGTATTCCTTCATTATTTGAGCCGAAAGAAACAAGAAAAGCAAGGAAAGCAGTTACTGCAAGAAAAATAGGAACATTTCCTGAATCACACAAATGTATACGTCATTATGATGACCAGATAAAATTCATTTATAACTGGCTCGGAAATTCCACACCGGGAAATAAATTAGGTCATAGAGTACCGACAGTTCCTACTGTTATGTTAGTAAAGTAAATATTTGATGTTTTTTTCGAAAAAATTAACTAAAGTCGGTCTAAAAATAATTCAACTTAAATTTTACTAAAAGCTTAAAATGTTCATTTGCTATAAAATTTAAATGCTGAAAGAGAACTGAAATATAAAGAAATGGTTTTAAAGTAAAAGTATATATAAATTCTAATAGTA
>JAUNKI010000109.1 GCA_030532815.1 Leptotrichiaceae bacterium | reverse complement strand
TAAAATTTGTGTTGAATTGTTTTTTGGTCCAACCTTTTTTACAAAAAAGGTTGGGAAAGCGTAAAAAAATTAAAAACTATCAATTATTCTATAATTTAATTTTGTCAATTCACATACTTCTTCTATAATTTTACTATTTTCTTTTTCAACATCATTTTTATTCGTGTAAACTATTTCCTTAAAATTCAGATCCGATTTTCTTAATATATCTACTACCAACAGAACTTGATTCAAAAGACCTTTTTTGTTTTCAGAAACTAAAATTATTTCAGAATTTTTCCTATATTCACACATGAAATCAAGAACGGTATAGTTCCCTTCAATAGGAAGCAAAAGTCCTTTCACTATTCTGACAAAAACAAAATCATTTTCCGTCAGTTCTTTTTCTATCTGTTTTCTTAAATCCGACAGTCTGTTATCATTGCTTTCTTTTTCAGTTTCTGAAGATATCACTACTGTTTTTACCTTTTTTCCTTTTAATACATTTTCCGAATACAGTTTTTCAGCTGATTTTTTTCCGACTCCTATATCTGTTCCTACTACAAAATAAATTTTTCCTTTATTATTTTTTCTATGTTTTACAATATGATGCCTTCTGCATCTTGCTTCATAATTTTCCGAAGCTCCTACTAAAATTAAAGGATCGTCATAATATGCAGGCTCTCCGTTAATCAGTCTCTGACTTGCATAAGCAGACTTTCCACAGACAGTACATATTGCATGAAGTTTATCAACCTGATCCGCAATTCCCATTAATTCAGGTACAGGATCATAAGGTTCGGCTCTAAAATTCATATCCAGTCCGGCAACAATAATTCTCTTTCCAAATTCTACATATTTTTTACAGAAGCCTACTATATCTTCCTCATTTCCGAAAAATTGAATTTCATCTATTCCTATAACTTCCGCATCATTATTTTTCTTCATTATTTCTTCCATCTGTTTTACCGAACTGACAGGATAAGCCTCCAAACTGCTGTTTCCGTGTGAATATATTCCTCCTTCTCCGTATCTCCTGTCAATGGAATGTATAAATACAATCACTTTCTGTTTAGCATACTCTGCCCTACGCAATCTTCTTATCAGTTCCTCACTTTTTCCTGAAAACATGCTTCCCGTAATTACTTCCAATATCCCTATATTTCTTTTCAAATGAAATTCCATTATTAAAATTCTCCTATTTCAGTTATTATCCAAGCGTTTTATTTTAACATATTTTTCCCTGCTGTTTAAGCAAGTATAAATATTTTATATAATTGTTATTTTATAGGATTTACATATCTGTAATTTCCGCACCTTCAGAATTTATTCTTTTCTTTTCAATTGTCCATTTATCGGGAAGAGTTTCAAGTTCTTTCTTCATATTTTCCAAAAATTCATCATCATCGTAATTGAGGGATATGAGCGTAGGTCCTGCTCCGCTTATATATTCCCCTAAAGCTCCGTATTTTTTTGAAGCTTCAAATATTTTTTCACAACTGTTAATCAATGCAAATCTGTAAGGCTGATGTATCTTATCACCCAAGAGAAATCTCAGATTTTCATATTTTCCTTTATTAAAAGCATCTACGAGAAGTCCCAGTTTGGACATGTTATTTATTGCATCGGATACTAAATATGATTTTGGCAGCACACTTCTTGCCCGTTCAGTTGATAACTGAAAATCGGGTATCATAACGTAAAAATATAAATCATCGGAATTTTTCAATGTGCTGTATACAAGAGTTTCCTTATCATGAGCCGTTAAAACCATACCTCCGAATATTGCAGGAATTACGTTATCGGGATGTCCCTCCATTTCAACTGCAAGTTTTGCAATCTGATCAATATTCATGGGACTTCCTGCAAATCCGTTTGCTGTAAGTATGCCTGCAACTATTGCACTTGAACTGCTTCCTAATCCCCTTGACATAGGAATTTCATTTTTCCTGATATTTATTTTATAACTTGGTATATTTTTTACAAGATGTTTTTCAGTATATTTTATTGCTTCAAAAATAAGATTTTCTTCTATGGGTATTGAAAAAGGTACTCCATTTTCAAAAAATTCTATTTTATCACTTTCCTCAACTTCCAATTCCAGTAAATAATCAAGGGCAACCCCCAGACAGTCATATCCTACACCTATATTTGCAGATGTTGCAGGCACCTTAATTTTAAATTTCAAACTCATTTTCAGACCTTTCCTTAATATATTTTGTAATTCTTTTTTCCTTATAATAACGATAAACCGTAAAATAAACGTAAATTTCTGCTGAACATAAGAAATAATAACCAATTTATAGTTTAATCAGATACGGTTTTACCCGATTTTATCATATTATTTTAAAATAGTGTCGATTATTTCAAATTCAGATAATATGCCCATTTTATTTCATCCGCTTTATTTAATTTTTCTGCGGAACTTTTCTTTACAGGCTCATCTACAGTAAGCATCATTAATGCACTTCCTTCTTTTCTTCCTACATACATTGTCGCTATATTTACTTTTTCTTCTCCGAGAATTTTTCCTACAAGTCCTATAACTCCCGGAACATCATCATTTTGTAATATTAACATATTATCTGCAATTACTATGTCTACAAAATAATCATTTATGTTAATAATTCTTTTTTCTCCGTTTATACCTACTATGCCTACAATTTTTATACTTTCATTTTTGGAATTATTTATTATAATTTCCAATGCCGAAAGATAGTTTTCATATTTTCTTTCCTTTTTATTTGAAGAAATGCTTATATCTCTTTTTTCAGCTAAAACTAAAGAATTTATATAATTTATCTCTTCTTTCAGAACAGGCTCAAGAAGTCCTTTTATAACCGTTGAATCTATAAGAGCCGTTTCCTGTTCTGAAAGCTCTCCGTAATAATTTATTTTTACTCCCGTAACAGGTTCTTTCTTTATCTGATAATATATTTTCCCTAATTTTTCGGCTAAATAAATATACGGTTTTACTGCTGCAAATTCTTCTCTGTCCATTGAAGGTAAGTTTACCGCCGTTTCAACTATTTCCCCTCTCAATCCGTTTAAAACCTGTTTTACAACCTGAAATCCCACATTACGCTGTGCCTCATAAGTCGTTGCACCTATATGAGGTGTGGCAACGGCATTTTCATATTCGTACAGCACTCCTGTCTCTCTAGGTTCCACTGTATGAACATCATATCCGAAACTTGCTATTTTCCCCGTTTCCAATCCTTCAGCTACAGCCTCTTCGTTAAACAGTCCTCCTCTTGCGGCATTTACAAGTCTCACTCCGTCTTTCAGTTTGTGAAGATTTCCTGAATTTATTATATTTAACGTTTCTTCAGTTTTAGGAGTATGAATAGTTATAATATCCGCTTCTCTGAATAATTCATCGAGAGTTTCAGCCTTCCGACAGTGATACCTTTTAAAACGTTCGTCTGAAATATAAGGATCGTAAGCTATAAGGTTCATTCCGAAAGCTTTCATTCTTGTAGCTGTAAGCCCTCCTATTCTCCCTAATCCTATTATACCTAACGTTTTTTCAAAAAGTTCACTTCCTACGAATATTTCCCTTTCCCATTTTCCGCTTTTTATAAAATTATTTGCATGTACTATATTTCTTGCACTTGCAAGCAGCAGCCCTATTGCAATTTCACAGGCTGAAACCGTATTGCTGTCAGGGGTATTTGCAACAATTACACCGTAATTTGTCGCTTCGGGAATATTGATGTTATCTGTTCCATTTCCTGCACGCCCCACTATTTTAAGCTTTTTAGCCCTTTCAAGTAGTTCCTTATCCACTTTTATGACGCTTCTCACAATTAATGCATCATATTCATGTATTATTTTAAGTATTTCTTCTCTGGAAATTCCGATTTTTACGTCCACTTCAATATCTTCATGTACATTTAAAAGCTGAATCGCTTCATCATCAATATATTCTCCCACTAAAACTTTATACATTTTTACCTCCATACAATTTAAAAATATATTTTTTATATTATAAATCATTTTTCCATATTTTGTATATAGTATCATATAATAAATAACAATTCAACTATTCTGTTTTTTAAATAATATACTATTTTTTCGTAATTTTTTTCTTTTTATTTCTAATTAATTTCAAAGTTTTTGATGGTAAAATATTGACACCAAAGTTCTATGGTAGATTGGAGGTTACATGAAAAAAATAGTAACACTGACTGGAGCTCTGTTATTATCTGTATCGGTTTTTGCTGCCAAACAGAAAAATCCTTCAGATGAATTAACAAATATAATCGGGAACTATTATAGAAACGATGCTATGTCTTTAAATGTCAAAGATAACAGCAGTAAAGCTCAAAAAAGTTCACGTACTGTCAAATCCGGTATTAGAGATCAGATTATAGAATTCGCTTCTAATAAACTTGGATCACCTTATGTTTGGGGTGCTACAGGACCAAATAGTTTTGATTGTTCCGGTTTTGTCGGTTATGTCTTTAAAAAGGCTGCCGATCTTAGTTTACCGAGAGTTTCCAGTGAGCAGGCAACATTCAGACCAAAAATTTCATCAATGAATATGAAAAAAGGTGATTTAGTATTTTTTGAAACAACCGGAAAAGGACGTATTTCACATGTAGGTATTTACATGGGAAACAGACAGTTTATTCACGCTTCTTCCGGAAGTAGAAGAGTTACTGTTTCAAGCTTGGACAGTAATTATTACAGCAGAACATTCAGATGGGCAATAAATCCATTTAGTTAGTTCTCACAATTAAAATTATAAAATTTTAAAAACACAATAAAAAAACTTTGGATAGTAAAAAATCCGATAACTATTTATAATCATAAATAGTTACGCGGATTTTTTACTTTTATTAAGTATCATAATCAAAGTAAAATTTCCTTCAAACTAATCTTTATTATATAAAACATATTGAGTATTGAAGTTTATAATAGTGAAAAGAATATATTTAGACATATAATTTTTATAAAATAAGAATTTTTTATTTTTTTAACCTTGAATTTATCATATCTGATAAAAATTAATTCTTTTAAGCTGGCTTTAAGCTTCAAATTCTATAATAAAATTGAATTAATTTATAAACAAAAATAAAACGGAGGAATAAAATTATGAAAAAAAATAATTACGGACTTTTAGTAAGTGTAATATCAGGAATAGTATTAGCTGTAGGAATATTGAGCATATCACGACAATTCAGTAACAATATGAAAACTGCGGACAAAAAAGAATACAAAACAGAAAATACGGTAGTTTCAAATAAAACTTTAAAGATATCTACAGTTAATAAAGATAATCAGAATAGTGAAATTATATTATCAGCAGAAAAATTTATAAATGATTATATCAATGAAAATATTAATTTGGAAGATTGGTTAGCTGCATCACCTGTTACGGAAAACTTTCGTAAAGTTTATAAAGAAAGAACTATAGCATTAGAATTGGTAGAAAAATTCCTCAACAATGAAAAGCTTTCTAAATCCGAGAGAGAACTTTTAAATAAATACGAAGGCATTGAATATGATGCCCTATTATCCGGAATAATCTTTGATATCTCTCCTGGACATAGTAAATTCAAAGTAAAAAGTTGGGATGAAAAAACCGGAATAATGATTTTAAAAGACACTATAAAGCCTGAATTTCCAGTCCATTCAGAAGGTGAACCCGTTAATATGGAAGTTAAACTGAAATTAGTAAAATTAAATGGGAAATGGTTAATAGACAGTGCCTGGAATTAATAAATTCTGAATTATTTTTAGTCTTTTTAAAATTTATAAAAATATTTTTTATTATAAATTTATTTTAAAAAATCTGCTTATAAATCAACATATCCACTAAAATTACAGTTATGTTTTTATAGGCAGATTTTTAATTATATATTTTTATTTTTAGAATAGACTCTTTCAGGAATTAAATTTCAATTTTCTGTTATTTACCTTTCCTTCAGCATAAATCTCTTCTTTTTTCACTTTTTTTTCATCATAAGCAGGCCTTTTCCGTTTTACATTTCTTACGAGTTTTTTTGACTTAACTCTATTCTCTGTAAATAATATATGTCTTATCGATTTTATAAAAATCGTAAATTATATAAAATTTATAATCCGATTTATTTTTCCGCCTTATAAAAAAACAGAAATTTTTTATTTTAAAATTTCCTATTTATAACTTTTGAGATAATCCGACATCTCTTTTACTGATTCCATATCAGTTTCAATAATTTCAAATTCACTGAACTCTTTTAATCCCATATTTACATTTTCTTTTTTATATTCCATCCTGCTCTTTTTAATTTTTTTAGCCGAAAAATGAAAGGAAGTTCCTTTTGTATACTCTACAATCTCACCGATATTCTTTATATTCAATCCTGCTCCGATTAATATTTCAGGACTGTTACTATCTTCATTTGACAATTCTATTAATTTTTTCAGAATTTCCTTACCTTTCAGACAGTTTTCTTCCTGTCCCGAAGTCAGTATAATTTTTATTCCCAGTTCCTTCAATTTATAAAAAGCAGTTACTGGATCTCTGCACACATCAAAGGCCCTATGAAAAGTTACAGGTATATTTCCTGATTTTTCCATTACTTTACTCATATTTACGACATCTATTTCTCCCGTTCGGGTCAAAATACCGGTTACTATTCCGTCGGCTCCCATTTGCCGAAACATTTCCACTTCGTTTTTTATTATGTCCAGTTCATAAGGAGAATAAAGAAAATCTCCGAATCTTGGCCTTATAAGAACATTTACAGGTATGTTTATATATTTTTTTATTTCTTCAAAAAGACTTTTTGTGGGAGTAGTTCCTCCTATTATAAGGTTACTGCACAATTCAAGGCGTGTCGCTCCTCCTTTTTCGGCGTTAATAGCCGATTCAATACTGTCCACACATATTTCAAGAGTAAATTTTTCCATTTTTTATCATTCCTTATAAATTTAATTTTAAATTGAT
>JAUNKI010000108.1 GCA_030532815.1 Leptotrichiaceae bacterium | reverse complement strand
CAATACTGTATCTCATAGAATTACTCCGTTAAATGTTCAGTTTAACTTTTTAAATTTTGATACGAGAAGTAATTCTATGAGTTTTTTATTTTATGTTACATTTTGTTATTACAGTTTATTAGGGCTGCTTCATAAGTAAAAAATAATTTTCTAACTATAATATTGTATCTTTTTTAGAATTAAAAAATATCATTTTTACTGAAGAAAAATATATAAAATTTATAATTGAATTGTATTTTCATACCTTATGAGACAGCTCCTACTTGTATCTGAAATAACTGTCATTTCACACTTATTACTTTATTGCAATTTCTATTTTATTGCCTATACTTGATAAGGTCCTGTGTCTCTTTCAATGAATATTCTATTTTACCAATATATTCTCTGTTCTTTATACGTATCTTTTATATCTTTTGAAAATCCCGATATTGTTCCGTAAATCAAAAATGACTTTATAAACATTATATTTTTTTAAAAATTAAAAAATACTGTTTTTGTTGAAATATATCTGAAAACTTAAAAATTTATCATATTTTCAATATTTTTTTACTTTTTAAATCATCGAATTATGATGAAACTGATATTCTGTTATTTACAGCTTTTAAAATATCCATTAAAAATCGGTCATTTTGACAACTTTCAGACATAACTTAATTTTAGAAAATATATAAAACTTATTATTTTCTTATTTTATAAAACATCATTTTCGTTCCTTTATGAATATCGGAAACTAAAAACTTATTTGACAGTTTTCATTTCAAAGTCCTCTTATTTTCAGAATTACCAGATTTTTATTCTGTTTTCAGGAGCTTTGTAAAGTTTATTCCCTTTTTCGGTTTTAAAAATATTATGGAAAGCATCTACATTAGGTAAAGTCCCGTTTACACGATAATAATTCGGAGAATGGGAATCTGACTTAACAAGATTTTTCAGATATTCTTCCGTAGCCTTCTGTCTCCATATTCTTGCATAATTCATGAAAAACAATTCATTCTGTGTATATCCATTTATTTTTATATTTTTTTCAGGGTGATCATTCAGATACATTTGTAAAGCGTCAAAAGCTATATTTACTCCTCCGAGGTCTGCTATATTTTCAGTCAATGTAAATTTACCGTTTATATTGACATTAGGAGCAACAGAATATTTTGAAAATTCCTCAGCCAGTTTTTCAGTCGCTGTATCAAATGCTTTTCTATCTTCCTCAGTCCACCAGTCTTTTACATTTCCGTCTCCGTCAAAAGAAGCTCCCGACACATCAAATCCGTGTGTTATCTCATGACCTATAACTGCTCCTATCCCTCCGAAATTACTTCCCGCTCCGAGTTCCTTATAGTCATAAAAAGGAAACTGCAATATTCCAGCAGGAAATACTATTTCATTACCTGTAGGAGAGTAATAGGCATTTACCTGATTGGCACTCATGTACCATTCCGATTTATCTACCGGTTTTCCTACTTTTTCAAGCTCTTTTCCGTATTCCCATTTACTTATACTTATCATCTGTTCATACAGACTGTCTTTTTCATTTATAACCAATTCATCAAAATTTTTCCATTTATCGGGATACCCTATTTTTACAGTTATTTTTGTCAGTTTTTCAAGGGCCTTTTTCTTTGTTGTGCTGCCCATCCATGTTACTTTTTCAATTCTGTTGTGAACAGCCTTTAAAATATAATCTACCATTTCTTTTGCATTTTCTTTCGCTTCAGGAGAAAAATTCTTTTCTGCATAAATTTTCCCGATTATTTCTCCCAATACTCCGTCTACAAAATATAATGCTCTTTTTTCAATTTTTTCTCTTTCTTTCTGACCGTTTAAATATTTTCCATAAAATTCAAATTTTCTTTCTCCCAATTCATCTGTAAGAATTCCTGAAGTTCCTGAAACAAGATGAAATTTCAGATAATCTTTAATTACGTCCATATTTGAATTATTTAGTATTTTATCAAGATTTTCATAATATTTTATCTGACTTATAATAACTTTATCGGTTTTTACACCCAGCTGTTCCAGATAATTTTTCAAATCAACATTTTTTACTATTTTATTCAGTTCACTGACTTTTCTCGGATTATTTATTTTCTTTACATCATGACTTTCTTCATTTGTAAGAAGCAATTTTGCTATCTGCTTTTCAAATTCAACTATTTTTTTCGCCTTTTCCGTAGAATTTTTTTCTCCGAGATAAGTAAGTATATCACTTATATATTTCGTATACTCTTTTAAAACAGCCTCATTTTCAGGAGTTTCCTTCTGATAATAATCATTTGAAAGCCCTAATCCTGCTGAACCTAAATAAACTGCATTGTCTTTTGAAGAATTCAGATCAGGTCCCACTCCCCAGCCGTACAGTCGCGTTCCTTTTCCTTCTTTTATAACTTTTACAGTATATTTTTCAAAGTCCTTTACGTTTTTTAATGAGTTTATTTCTTCCAAATCCTTTTTTATAGGTTCTATTCCCGCCTCATTTCTTTTTTTAACATGTAAATAGGAATAATAAAGAGTTATTATCTTTTTTTCATCGGCATTTTTAATGTTTTTTTTCTTTTTCAGTTCCTCTATTAAATTTTTCAGAAAATCCTGATTTTTTTCATAAAGTTCGGTAAAAGAACCCCATGCAGGTTTTGTCGAAGGAATTTTTGTCCTTTTTTCCCAATTTTCATTTACAAATTTGTAAAAATCTTCCTGAGGTTTTACAGTTTTACTTAAATCTTTTGTCAATTCTTCGTCACCTTTATTTACGGACATATTTACTTTTCCGACTTTTTCCTTCTGGACTTTCTGTCCGGTTCCAAAAACTGTCCCCAGGCAGACTAAAAATAATGAAATTACTAAAAACTTCTTCATAAGTTTAGATCTCCCTTCATTAAAATATATTATTTTTCATAGTATAACATACATAATTTTATTTTGACTTATAAATACGAAATAAATATAAACTATATTATACTTCCTGATTTTTTCCAATTATTTGTTTGATATTTTAATGCTTTTGTAGTAAAATAAGTCACATGGAAATTATAAGACATAACAGTTATAAAAAAGTTATTTTAAAATTTATAAGAGAGGCAGAATTATGAAAATAGGAATTGATAAAATAGGATTTGCAATGCCTGAATATTATCTTGATATTGAAGATTTGGCAGTCGGCAGAAATGCCAATCCCAACAAATTTAAAAAAGGGCTTATGCAGCTTGAAATGAGCATTGCTCCTGTCAGTCAGGACGTGGTCACATTGGGGTCTGCCGCTGCATATGAAATTTTGGACGATTCAGACAGAGAAAAAATAGATATGATTATAGTATGTACCGAAACAGGTATTGATTACAGTAAAGCCGCTTCAGTATTTATACACAATCTTTTAAAAATCCAGCCCTTTGCACGTGCTGTGGAAATCAAAGAAGCCTGTTACGGAGCAACTGCAGGATTGAGCTTTGCTAAAAATCACATTGAGAAAAATCCTGATACGTGTGTTCTCGTTATTGCCGGAGATATAGCAAAATACGGTATAAATTCACAAGGAGAATCCACACAGGGAGCAGGCAGCTGTGCAATGCTCGTAAAAAAAGATCCGAAACTTCTTATTTTAAATGATGACAATGTTTTCCATACACGGGACATTATGGATTTCTGGCGTCCGAACTATTTAAAATATCCTTGTGTTGACGGACATTTTTCTGCAAAACAGTATCTTGACTGTTTATCGGTAACATGGAACGAATATTTAAAAAGAAACGGTAAAACTATGAAAGACTTTGAAGCAGTCTGTTTTCATCTTCCTTATCCGAAATTGGGACTTAAAGGTTTACAATCCTTATTTCCTGAAACTTTCACCAAAGAAATGAAAGACGGATTTCTGAAAAATTTTGATTCTTCCATAATATACAACCGTAAAATCGGAAATATATATACAGGCTCCCTTTATCTGAGTCTGCTTTCTCTGCTGGAAAATTCCGATAGGCTGAAATCAGGGGATAACATCGCCATGTACAGTTATGGAAGCGGTGCAGTATGCGAGATTTTCAGCGTAACTCTGACAGAAAACTTCAAAGATTTTCTTCGCACAGACAGAAATAAAGATTTTTCAAAGCGACATAGACTATCAGTAAATGAATATGAAAAAATGTTTTTTGAAGAAATTACTGTTGATGAAAACGGAAATTTTAATTTTAACAGTTCTGACGACAGTATTTTTTCCCTTGAAAAAATAGAAAATCATAAAAGAATTTATAAAAGCAATATAAAAAATAAAGGAACGGATTTATAATGAAAACTAAAAAAAACATATGGCTGGGCTTTCATAATAAAACCAGAAACGAGCGTATAGGAATACTGAAAGAAAATAACTTTCTGAATGACAAATTTTCGGAAATACTGGAAAATAATATTACCCTACCGTGTGACATAGCCGAAAAAATGTCTGAAAATAGCATCGGTACATTGGCACTGCCTCTGGGAGTTGCACCGAATTTCCTGATTAACGGTGAAGAATATGTCGTGCCTATGGTTACTGAAGAACCTTCGGTCATTGCTGCGTGTAGTTATGCTGCAAAAATGATTTCCTCTTCAGGAGGCTTTCATGCAGAAGTTATAAATCGTAAAATGACGGGACAGGTGATTTTATACAATATTGAAAATATGGAAAAAGCTTCTGAAAATATTATGAATAGTAAAGAAAAAATTTTAAATATTGCCGATGAAGCTTATCCTTCCATTGTGGCAAGAGGAGGAGGAGCTGAAAATATAAGAATCGAAATATTTTCTGAAAATGAAGTCTCCTTCCTTTCGGTTTATCTGACTGCCGATGTTAAAGAAGCTATGGGAGCAAATATTATAAACAGCATGCTTGAAGGGATAAAGCCCATTCTCGAAGAAATAACAGGCGGAACCCCGCTTATGGCAATTTTATCCAACTATGCCGATAATTCCCTTGTAACTTCATCATGTGAAATAAATGTTAAATTTTTGAGTAATGATATAAAAGCTGCTATCAATACAGCAAAAAAAATAGAAGTGGCAAGTAAATTTGCCAAAATTGATATTTACCGTGCGGCAACTCATAACAAAGGAATTTTTAACGGTATCGATGCTGTAGTAATCGCCACAGGAAATGACTGGAGAGCTATAGAAGCCGGAGGGCATGCTTATGCCGCTTCAACAGGAAAATATAAGGGACTTACGACATGGACCTTCAATGAAGAAACTCTGAAACTTAAAGGAGAACTCACACTTCCTATGCCCATTGCTTCTGTCGGAGGCTCTATCGGTCTTAATCCTACCGTAAAAGCTGCATTTAATATTCTGAAAAATCCTGATGCAAAGACTCTCGCATGTATCATTGTTTCCGTCGGACTTGCCCAAAATCTCGCAGCTCTCAAGGCTCTTGTTACTACGGGAATACAAAAGGGACACATGAAATTGCAGGCAAAATCACTGGCTCTTTCAGCAGGTGCTACAGGAACCGAAGTGGAAACAGTTGTTCAAAAACTTACGGAAATTAAACATATGAATTTAGAAAATGCAAAAAAGATTTTAGAAAAAATTAGAAAATAAATTTTTCAAAATATTAAAAGATTCTTTATAAAAAAAATCAGAATGCAATTTGAAAAAATAAAAAATAAAGTCAATAAATAATGCAGTACTATTACAGTCTTTTATAAATATTCAAAATACTGTATTTATATTAAAAAAAGAAACTTTATGAAAACAAATTTTAATATAAGACGTGTCTGAAAACTGTCAAAGGAACAGATTTTTAACGGAAATTTTTAAAGCTGTAAATAACGGAATATCGGTTTTATTATAACTCTGTTAATTTAAAAAGTAAAAAAGAGATTGAAAATACTGTAGATTTTGAGTTTTCAGACATACCCTAATAAAAACAATATTCCTGACTTTGATGTTTATTATTTTATCAAACTATTCTGAAAAAAGAAAAACGAAAATACCGATGTGAAATTAAAAATTTACAAACATAAGAGAAACAACCAGTCAGAAAGTAAAAAAATATCATCTGCTGTCAATGAACTGATACAATCCATTAAAGAAACAGTACGTAAAACAAACAACCTTTTTGCTCTTATATGTTATGAAAATTTTTTGAAAAATATATATTTTCACAGGTAATGTAGAAAAGAAATTGAATATACTGAAAAAAGAGCGTCAGAAAAAAATTGAAAAAATATATAAAAACAAAATAGCTGAAAGAAAATCAAAAAAGAAAAATCAAATTGGAAAAATATCTTGAAAGTCTTATCGGAAAAATGAAAGAAAAATTTGTTTTTATTGAAATAGCAGACAGGCTCAATCCTTATAGTAAGTATTCATAGGAAGAAAAGCAAGAAAGTGATTTATATTGAAATATATCGGAAAATTGATACAATATAAAAAATGGAACTGAAAGACATACTTAAATTATATAAACAATAATATTATTAAACATTATAAATTTAATTTCTTTCAAATTACGATAGACTATAAATATTTTTGAACTTTCAAATATACCCTAATTATCGTGTCAGTTCTTCTCCAAAAATAAGATGTTATTTTCATACTTTATAAAAACTTCAAAATAGATGCTATATCTCTTAATTATCAGAGATTAGCCCGTATTTTTTCGTTATCTGATTTTTTATTTTCTGTTTCCAGTATTACAGATAAACTTTACTTTCCTCCCAATATTTATTGAAACTTACATATTTTTTTCATATATGCAATTGTAATATAATTTTTTCTTATATACTTTTCATAATTTATATTTTTTATTTTTATTCCGTAATATTCAAATAAATAATCCCTTAAATTACAAATATCGTTGATTCCGTTATTTATTACAATATATTCAGCAAAAATCAAGACATACTCTAAAAACCGTATTTTTTATTTTTCCTCCTGTTTTTTTATGTCTTATTTACCCCAGAAAAACCAGAAAAAAAGGTAACGCCCAAACTATTTTTCCCCATAATGTTGTAATTATCATAAAAATAATTTGAGTATATTAAATAAGCATTTTAGAAATAAA
>JAUNKI010000107.1 GCA_030532815.1 Leptotrichiaceae bacterium | reverse complement strand
AAGTGTAGAGTTATTGTTTATATTTTTATAAATAATAATTTATAAATCTTTAGGAGGAAAAAATGTCAAAAAAAGAATTTGTAGAGGCTTATGCAAAGGCAACAGGAGAAACTAAAAAAAGAGCTGAAGAATTGGTAAATGAATTTTTGGGAACTGTTGAAAAATCTTTATCTAAAGGAGAAACTGTACAGTTTGTTGGATGGGGAACATTCGGAGTTCAAAAAAGAGCTGCAAGAAAAGGAAGAAATCCTCAAACAGGTAAAGAAATTAAAATAGCTGCTAAAAAAGTAGTAAAATTTAAAGTTGGTAAAAAATTGGCTGACAAAGTTGCAAAAGGAAAATAATGAATTAAAAAAGAGATGTGTGTTCGTCATATTATCTCTTTTTTTCTTTGCCTTAAATTTGCCTTAAAAATATGAAATACTGAAACTTTATATATTCTATAATAAAATACATATATTTAAAAAATATAAAAATAAGAAGAAACTATTGAATTTTATAATCATACTTATTCTAAAAAATAGTAAATTGATATTGGATAAGTTGATTTTATCAGGTACATTGATTATGTTCATATTTTTAGCAAAAATTTCAGGAGATGATTTATTTCCAATAAATAAAGAATAAGAAAATAAAAATAGAAAAATCGGTTATAAAAGGGAGAAAATATAATATAATTAATAATAAAAAATATGGATAAAATATTAAAAGATTAAATAAAAAAAGAAAAAAATAATTAAAATATACTTTATTAAATACGGAAAAATGTAGCAAAATATGCTATAATTAAATAAAATCAAAAATTATTCAAGGAGGAAATTCAAATGAAAACAATTATGAGAGGTGTACTGTTATTCGGTATGTTAGGAGGCATGCTACTGTCATGTGGAGAAAGCGGAAATAAAAAAGAGAAGAAAGTTGAGAAGACTCAAGTTGAAGAAAAAATTTACAAAATAGGGATATCCCAGATAGTTGATCATCCGGCGTTAAATTCGGCTAAACAGGGATTTAAGGATGCTTTGGAAAAAGCAGGAATAAAAGCGTCATTTGATGATAAGATTGCCAATGGGGAAATACCTACACAGACATTAATAATGCAGCAATTTTCAGCGGATAAAAAAGATTTGGTGTATGCAATAACTACTCCGACATCTCAGGCGGCAAAAAATCAGATAAAGGATATCCCTATTGTCATAGCTGCAGTTACGGATCCTAAAGGTGCAGGACTGGAAGGCATTGCAAATATTACGGGAACGAGCGGAGCAGCTCCGATTAATGAAAATCTTGAGTTGATGAAACAAATATTTCCGAAAGCGAAGAAAATCGGTATAATTTATAATTCATCTGAACAGAATTCGGTTTCCGAATTGAATAATCTAAAAAAATTGGCTCCTGAAAGAGGATTTGAAATCATTGAAAAAGCAATAACAAACGGTACAGAGCTTGTTGCAGCGGCAAATATAATTTCAAAGCAGGCGGATATTTTTTATGCAATACAGGATAATACAATTTCTTCATATTTTCCTACATTACTTGATATTCTGAATAACGGCAGAGTACCTGTTTTTGCTACAAGTGATGTTTATTCTGACAGGGGAGGGCTGATTTCTCAAGGGACGACTGATTATGATATAGGGTACAGAGCAGGAGAAATAGCAGTGGAAATATTGAAAAATGGAAAAAATCCTTCGGAAATTCCTATTGAAACAATAAAAAATCTGAAAATAGAAATAAACAGAAAAAATATGGAATTTCTTAAAATAGAAATTCCTGAAGAAATATTAAAAAAAGCTGTATTTACTGAAGATAAATAGAAAAAATATATCCGAACTTTTTTGTAAAAAAGGTTGGACCAAAAAACTGTTTTTCACGCTTTTTTTGGAAAAAAAGCTTAGCAAAAAAACGATTCAACACAAATTTTACTAAAGCTCAAAAATGCCCGTTCGCTGTAAAAACAAAAAGGATGTTTTTACGACGCTCACTCTTTGCATTTTTCACGCAGTAAAATTTGAATGTTGAAGGGAACTAAAAATGGAAGAAATGACTTTTAAACGAAAGGATAGTGAAATTTTAATAATAGTAGAAATGTAAAACTAAAATAAAAGTTAGAATTTCGGCATTCAAAATTTTGCGAAAAAATATGAATTATGCTGCTCGGGAAAACAGTTGTCTGAGCGAAGCGAGTTTGCTGTTTTCTAAGCATAATGAATATTTTTGAGTGTTAAAAAATTTTGTAGCCGATAGTAGGAGTGTGAGGGCGATGATGAACCCTCACGGAAAGAAAGTTTGGAATTTGGAATGAATTAAAAAATAAGTTTACAGTTTTTCCGAAATTATGCTATAATAGCACCTATGAAATAAATAAAGGAGCAAAAATGAGTAATAAAATAAAAAATATAGCAATTATCGCACACGTTGATCACGGAAAAACTACTTTAGTGGATGCACTGTTAAAACAGGCAGGAACATTTGCAGAACATGAAAAAGTAAGCGAAAGGGTAATGGACAGTAATGATTTGGAAAGAGAAAGAGGAATTACGATTTTTTCTAAAAATGCTTCCATTTATTATAATGAATATAAAATTAATATAGTAGATACACCGGGACATGCGGATTTCGGAGGAGAAGTACAGAGAATACTGAAAATGGTAGATTCCGTATTATTACTTGTAGATGCCTTTGAAGGTGTCATGCCGCAGACAAAATATGTTTTAAAGCAGGCACTTGAGCATGGACTTAGACCTATTGTAGTAATAAATAAAATAGACAGGCCTAATTCGGATCCTGACGGAGTTGTGGATACGGTATTTGATTTATTTGTAGATTTGGGAGCAAATGACTTGCAGCTTGATTTTCCCGTAGTGTATGCATCTGCAAAAAACGGATTTGCAAAAATCAATATTGAAGATGAAAATAAGGATATGAAGCCTTTGTATGATATGATTTTAAAACATGTAGATGACCCTGACGGAAATGAAAATGAACCCCTTCAGATTCTTATTACAAATACTGAATATGATGAATATGTAGGAAAACTCGGTACAGGGAGAATTTATAACGGAAAAGCGAGGAAAAATCAGGATATAGTATTAATAAAAAGAAACGGGGAGCTTGTAAACGGGAAAATTTCAAGAATATACGGATACGACGGTCTGAAAAAAATAGAAATGGAAGAAGCTCTTGCAGGGGACATTATTACTATTGGGGGAATTGATAAAATAGATATAGGAGAAACTGTTGCTGAAAGGGAAAACCCCCGTGCATTACCGCTAATTGACATAGATGAGCCGACATTGGCAATGACTTTTATTGTAAATGATTCTCCTTTTGCAGGAAAAGACGGTAAGTACATCACTTCAAGAAATCTTCTGGAAAGGCTTACAAAGGAAGTAAATCATAATGTAAGTATGCGTCTTGAAATGACCGATTCTCCCGATGCTTTTATAGTAAAAGGAAGAGGAGAGCTTCAGTTATCCATATTACTTGAAAATATGAGGCGTGAAGGATACGAAGTGGCAGTATCAAAACCTGAAGTTATTTATAAAGAGGAAAAGGGTATGAAAATGGAACCTGTTGAACTTGCCGTAATAGATGTTGCTGATGAATTTGTAGGCACAGTGATTGAAAAGCTGGGCTTGAGAAAAGGAGAAATGCTGAATATGGTTCAGGGAAGTGACGGATATACAAGACTGGAATTTAAAGTACCTTCACGAGGACTTATCGGCTTTAGAAATGAATTTTTAACGGAAACAAGGGGAACAGGAATATTAAATCATTCATTTTTTGAATATGAACCGTACAAAGGAGATGTTACGGGAAGAAGAAAAGGTGTACTTATAGCTTTGGAACAGGGTACAAGCATAGGATATTCATTGAATAACCTGCAGCCGAGAGGAATATTATTTATCGGTCCGGGAGTTGAAGTTTATGAAGGAATGATAGTCGGCGAACACTCACGGGAAAATGACCTTGTAGTAAATGTATGCAAAGGGAAAAAACTTACGAATATGAGAGCCGCAGGAAGTGATGATGCATTGAAACTGGCTCCGCCTAAGGAATTTACTCTGGAACTGGCTTTAGAATATATTGCTGACGATGAACTGGTGGAAATAACACCTAATAATATAAGGCTGAGAAAAAAATATTTAAGCGGCATTGAAAGAAAGAAACATGAAAACTCAAAAAGTTAATAAGTATAATAAAACAGATAATATCGGTTATATATTATCTGTTTTGTTTTTCATCAGAAAATAACAAAAAGAGCCGGTTAAAGCTCTTTTTGATTTTATATATTCTGAATTTATTTATATATCTACGTAAAAATTGATTTTTCCGTATCTGAAATCATATTTATTACTGTATTAACTATTATTTTTATGTGGGACTTCATGGTGCGAGTGGTGGGATTTGAACCCACACGGACTGAGTCCACTGCTCCCTGAAAACAGCGTGTCTACCGTTCCACCACACTCGCTCAACTATATTAGAATATCATATTTATAAAAAAAATTCAAGGGAAAAATAAAAAAATTTATTTTTTTATGAAATTGAAATGAAATCGAATTAAATTTCAGTTGGAAATATAAAAAATCGGAATTATATATACGGTATTTAATACCTGTATTATAAAAAGATAATATAAAGAAAAGCAGCCTGAAAAATCAGGACCGCCGTTTCTGCTAATATGTTATATTCAATAATTGTAATTATTAGAGTTTAAATAATAATGCTTTATAAGTAGGTAATTTCCAAGTGGAATAATCGGTTACTTTTTCAATTTCGTCACAAGGTTTTCTAAGTAATTTCAATCCTGAAATCAGTTTATCTGCAGCTAAGTCAGTCTGTTTTGATAAATCTTTTTCGGATTTTACGATTTCTATACCACTTTCCAGAGATTTTATTTCTTTTCTTATAAGATTTATATTAGTGAGAAGAAATTTTAAAAGTTCTTCCTGCTCACTTACAAATTCTTTTCCGAATTTTTCAGTCTTATTTATATTATCGGCTAAAATGTTGGCATATTTGACGGCATTAGGAAGTATATGTTTGTTGGCAATGTCAATCAGTACTCTTGATTCTATTGTCAATTGTGTTACATATCTCTCGGCATAAGCTGAATAACGGGCTTCAGCTTCTTCTTTTGTGACCATTCCCGTTTCTTCAAACATGTCTATAATTTCAGGAGAAATTAATGCCCTTAATGCTTTATTTGACGAGGTAATATTGGAAAGACCTCTTTTTTCAGCTTCTTTTTCCCATTCTTCACTGTATCCGTTTCCGTTGAATATAATTCTTCCGTGCTTTTTATAGGCATTTGTAATAATCTCAATGACTGTTGTGTCAATATCACTAGAAGCTTCGAGTTTATCTGCGTATTCACTTAACACTTTGGCAACGATGGAATTTATTGCAGCAGCAGTAGTTGCAGGTGTGGAGCTTGAACCCGGCATTCTGAATTCAAATTTATTTCCGGTAAATGCAAAAGGTGATGTTCTGTTTCTGTCTCCCGAATCCGTATTTAAAGTCGGAAGAATGCCTTCTATTCCCAAGTTTAACGCTCCTGAACCGTTAATAGGCTTATTTTTCCCTAATGCTATATTTTCAAGGATATCAGTTAATTCATCGCCGAGAAAAATGGATATTATGGCAGGAGGAGCTTCATGCCCTCCAAGTCTGTGGTCATTTGTGGCAGATGCAGTTACAGCTCTTAATAGGGGATAATATCTGTCTACGGCTTCTATTACCGAAGAAACAAATAAAAGAAACTGTCTGTTGTTTTTAGGGTCTTTTCCGGGACTGAACAGATTTTTTCCGTTATCAGTTCCTAAAGACCAGTTATTATGCTTTCCCGAACCGTTTATACCTATAAAGGGCTTTTCATGAAGCAGTGCGACAAGATCGTGTTTCAATGCCGTTTTTTCAATGGTTTCCATGATTATCTGATTCTGGTCTGAAGCAAGATTTGCCCTTGAAAATAACGGAGCAACTTCAAACTGATTAGGTGCGACTTCATTATGCCTTGTTTTGGAAGGAATACCCAGTTTCCATAATTCGACATCCACATCACTCATAAAATTTATAACTTTATTTTTTATTCTTCCATAGTAATGATCGCTCAGTTCCTGCCCTTTCGGAGCAGGAGCTCCGAATAGTGTTCTTCCTGTCAGGAGTAAATCTTCCCTGCTTTCAAATAAATCTCTTCTTACAAGAAAGTATTCCTGTTCTACGCCTAAAGTATTGAAAATATAATTAACAGTAGTATTTCCTAAAGCTTTCAATACTCTTAATGCCTGTTTTCCTACGGAATTCATAGATCTTAATAAGGGAACCTTTTTATCAAGAGCCTGTCCGCTGAAAGAAATAAATGCTGTGGGAATGTATAATGTAGTTCCGTTTTTATTTTCTCTTATAAAAGGATAGGAACTTGTATCCCATACAGTATATCCCCTTGCTTCAAATGTACTCCTCAGTCCTCCGTTGGGAAATGATGAAGCGTCAGACTCTCCTTTAATCAGGCTGCTTCCCGAAAATTTATAAATAACGTCCTTATCTCCTGTGGGTTCTAAAAATGACTCATGTTTTTCAGCTGTCAGATCTGTCAGAGGCTGAAACCAATGGCAGTAATGTGTAGCTCCTCTTTTTGTTGCCCAATCCTTAATGGCATTTGCAATAACATCGGCAGATTCTTTTGATAAACGTGCCTCTCCGAGCTGTGAAGCCTCAAATTCCTTAAATACACTTTTAGGTACTCTTTTTTTCAGATTGCTTTCGGTAAATACGTTTTCACCGAATACTTTCATAGCGTTTTCCATATTTTTTACCTCTTTCTATTGTTTTCAGATTGTTCTGCTTCGGAAAGTAATTTTTTAATATGGGATATTATATAATAAAATAAATATTATAGTCAATGATGAATTATATTAAATAATATAGAAGTGAATATTTTAGACGACACAAAATAAAAAACATTGTTTTTTAATATTATTTTTTTTCATAAGCAAAAATAAATTATATATAAAAATAATATATTTTACTAT
>JAUNKI010000106.1 GCA_030532815.1 Leptotrichiaceae bacterium | reverse complement strand
GAAAAGTTTTACGGAGGATACAATGAAGAACGAATTTATGAAATATGCATATTTCAATAATGAAATAGTCGAATTTGAAAAAGCGACTGTGAGTATAGCGACACACAGCCTTCAATACGGAACTACCTGTTTCGGAGGAATAAGGGGATATTACAGAAATGGGAAAATATATATTTTCAGGTTGGAAGATCACTACATAAGGTTAATGAATGCCTCTAAAATGTTAGGATTTGAATATTTTATTCCATGGGATAAGTTTAAAGGAATAGTGTCGGAGTTAGTTAAAAAAAATAATATAAAAGAAGATTTTTATATGAGACCTTTTATATTTTGCAGTCAGCCGAGAATATCACCTAAAAAAAAGGGACTTGATTTTGAACTGGCGGTATATATGCTTCCTCTTGCCGATTATGTAAGTACCGACAGCGGAGGAATAAAATTTATGAGTTCCACATACAGAAAATACAGTGATGCTGCAATACCTACAAAAGCAAAAGCCGGAGGTTCCTATATAAATTCGTTTCTTGCTACAAGTGATGCCCAGAGAAACGGTTATGATGAAGCACTGATGTTTGACAATGCAGGCAATGTGGTGGAAGCTTCAGTTGCCAATATTATTCTTATATACAGGGATAAAGTCATAGTTCCTGATACAGGTTCCGACGCTCTTGAAGGAATTACGGTAAGATCAATGATAGAACTTCTGGAGTATAACGGTTATGAAATACATAAAGGGAAAATAGACAGATCTATGGTGTTTAATGCTGATGAACTTCTTGTAACGGGAACTGCAATGAAAGTAGTGTATGCAGAGTCTCTGGACGGAAGACCTATAGGAACACCTGATTATTCAGCTGAAGTGAAACCGGGAAAATACTTTACACTTCTAAAGTCCGAGTTTGAAAAAGTGATAGCAGGAGAGCATGAATTATCAAAAAAATGGTTGTATGAGTTTTAAAAACAAATGAATGTATGTTCAAGTGTAGAAAAATAGAGGGTTTTATAAATTAAAAAAAATTAAAATGATGATAAATTTTTATAAAAAAGAAAAATGAAACCCCTTGATTTTACTAAAAGTGAAGTGATTTTGAAATTTTGAAAAGAAAAAAAGAAAAAAAATTTTAAAAATTCTATTGACAATTGACAAAAAGAATGGTATAACATATTCGTCTAAGAGAGACGCCCCATCTCTACATTTAGACTTCTTTCATACAAGAAACGAGCACACGGCTCGTTTTTTAGTTTATTTGGACGGAAATAATAAAGAATAACTCTAAGACAGTATAAATTCAAATTTTATTAGTTTCTACAATTCCTACAATATCATTATTACACTTTCACTGTTATACATTCCATATTTTTTTGAACTTATTTTATTTAAATAATATCGGTAGGTTTTATATATTTTTTATTTTAAAAAGAAACAGGATTTTAATTAAGGTATATCTGAAAACTCATATTTTCAACATTTTTTTGCTTTTTAAATTGGCGAAATTATAATAAAACCGATATTCTGTTATTTGCAATTTTTAAAATATCCTTTGAAAATCAGTTATTTTGATAGCTTTCAGACATATTTTAAGAATATTGAAAAAACGAGATATTTTTTATTAACATATCAGCCATGAAAAGGAAAATTATTAAGAAATAACGGAAAAATAAAAAAGATAATTAATCTGAAAAACATTTTCTTATTTTTCGCTTGATTTGTTCTTATATTTTTATTATAATTTATAAAAATATAATAAATAAGGAGCTGATAAAAATGGAACAGTATAATGTTGAAAATGCCATGGGAAAAAGTTATTTTGATGGGGGACTATTAAATTTTATAGGAATTCATATATTAGGATATCTAATAACGGCAGTTACTTTTGGAATCTGTTTCCCATGGGCTTTATGTTTAGTATATGGTTGGAAGATAAACCATACTGTTATTAACGGTAGAAGACTTAAATTTAACGGAAGTGCGGTAGGATTATTCGGAAACTGGATTAAATGGTTTTTGCTGTGTATAGTGACATTCGGTATTTACACTTTTTGGTTGCATATAAAACTGGAGCAGTGGAGAGTAAAGAATACATCCTTTGTGAATTAAAAGATATTTTAAAGGGAATATTAAACAGGTACAGACTTATATAAAAAAATTCAAATTATAAATAGTATGGAGAAATATGAAATATAAGGAATGTAGATGAAAATATTCATGGGAAAAAGTTCGATAACCTTAAAAAAAATTCTGAGTTATATTAATTTTTTGAAGTTATTGAATTTTTTTATTTTGTAAAATCTTCTTTTGATAATTTTTTATCCTTCCATTTTTTCTTCCAAAAACACAATTATTTATATTTTTGCATGTTTTTTATTTTTTTCACCGTTATACATATTATATAATTTATTTTTACTTGAAATAATATTTTTATATTTTACGGTAATTTCTTTAACTAAAAATAAAAATATGATATATTTTTGAAGAACAGGTGTTTTGTAGATGTTTTTGATATTAGTATGAGGATTTTTCATATGAATTTCAATGATATAGGAAATAGCCGAATAGTCGAAGTTATTTTGAAATGTGAAAAAGAAAATCTTATTTTTAAGTGAAAGATATCGGATAATATGATACAATAAAAATAAAAAAATAATAATAAATAATAAAAGGAGAGGAAATGACTGAAGAAATAGCAGTTATAGGAGGAGGAGCTGCAGGCTTTGTTGCGGCAATTACAGCCGGAAGAGCAGGGAAAAAGGTGGTAATTCTTGAAAGAAAAGAAAGGGTGCTGAAAAAAGTACTGATTACGGGAAACGGAAGGTGCAATATAACAAATGTGGGAGCGACCGTATCTAATTATTTCGGAGAAAATACTGCTTTAATTGAAAATATACTGAAAAAATTTACTCCTGAACATACGATGAATTTTTTTTATGAACTCGGAATTATGTGTAAAGAAGAGGAAAGAGGCAAGGTTTATCCTATGAGCGGACAGGCGGCATCGGTAGTTGATGCTTTAAGATTTGAAGCTGAAAAAACAGGAATTGAAATAAAGACGGAATTTTATGTGAAAAAAATCGAAAAAAATAATTCCAAATTCAGAATTTATTCGGAAAACGGGAAAAAAATAGAAGCGGATAAGGTTATATTGGCTGCAGGGGGGAAATCCTATCCTGAACTCGGGTCAAACGGTTCAGGATTTGAAATAGCACAAAAATTGGGACATAGGGTAACGAAACTTATTCCTTCCATTGTACAGCTGAAAACTGAAAAATATCAGGTGAAAGGACTGCAGGGAATTAAAGTAGATACGGAAATTACAGCTTACGGGGATAATAAAAAAATATCCACTTACAGTGGAGAGCTGCTTTTTACCGATTATGGAATTTCAGGAAATGCAGTATTCAATATTTCTTATGTTTTTCCTCTTTATAAAAATATTGAATTTGAAATTGATTTTATGCCTAAGTTTGATTATAATGAACTGTACGGAATACTTGAAAAAAGGAAAAAAATACTTTCTCATCTGACAATGGAACAATTTTTTAACGGAATGATAAATAAGAAGTTGGGGCAGTTTCTATCCAAAATGTCAGGAATAGAAAAACTTTCCAAACCTGTAAGTTCATTAAATAGTTCGGAATTAAAGAAACTCTGTACGGTACTGAAAAAATACAGAATAAAAATTCTGGATACGACAGGATTTAAAAATGCTCAGGTAACCGCAGGAGGAGTGGCGTTAAATGAAATAAACACTGAAACCTTGGAATCTGTAAAAGTAAAAGGACTTTATTTTGCAGGAGAGATTCTTGATGTCTACGGAGAATGTGGAGGGTACAATCTTCAGTGGGCATGGGCTTCGGGATATATTGCAGGAAAAAATGCAGGGAGATAAAAAATAAGATACGAACAGTAGCTGAATAATAAAAGAAAAGGAAGAATATGTTAAGAATAAGTAATATTAAAATGCCTGTCAGCCATAATGACGACGATTTAAAAAGAATTACCGCAAAAAAACTGGATATAAAAGAAAAGGAATTTAAAACTTTTAAAATAACGGCTCAGGCGATAGATGCAAGAAATAAAAATAATATACATTATGTCTATTCGGTGGATATATCGTTAAATAACGAAGAAAAATACAGAGATTTACGTGATGTAAGAGAAATAGTGAAACAGAAATATATTGTTGAAAAAATCGGATTGAACGGAGAGAAACGTCCTGTTATTGTGGGAAGCGGACCTTCAGGAATTTTTGCGGCACTTGTGCTTGCAGAAGCCGGATTAAAGCCTGTTATACTTGAACAAGGTAAAAGTGTAGAAAAAAGGCAGAGAGATGTATATAATTTTTTTAAAGGGGGAAAGCTTAATAAATATTCCAATGTACAGTTCGGAGAAGGCGGAGCAGGGACGTTTTCAGACGGGAAACTGACTACAAACACAAATAATTTCAGAATGCAGAAAATATATGAAGAACTTATACTTGCAGGAGCTGAAAAAAAGATAGCATATATGTCCAAGCCTCATGTGGGAACAGACAGGTTAATAGAAATAATGAAAAATTTAAGAAAAAAAATAGAAGGTCTGGGAGGAGAGTACAGATTTCAAAACAGACTTATATCAGTAAATCATAATAACGGCAAAGTGACTGGAGCAGCTGTCCAAATTATTGACGAAAACGGTGAAAATACTGAAAAATATGAAATCGACACTGATATTATAATATTGGCAATAGGACACAGTTCAAGAGATACATTTTACATGTTAAATGAAAAAAATGTAAAAATGGAAAGAAAACCTTTTTCTGTGGGAGTAAGGATAGAGCACAGACAGTCAATGATAAACTGTGCACAGTACGGTAAGTTTGCAGATAGACTTCCTCCGGCAGAGTATAAACTGAATGTCAAATCGGAAAACGGCAGGGGAGTGTATACATTCTGCATGTGTCCCGGAGGAGTGGTCGTACCTGCTGCCAGTGAAGAAGGAAGAGTAGTAGTAAACGGTATGAGTTATTCAAAAAGAAATCTGGAAAATGCCAATTCCGCCGTTCTCGTAAATGTGTATCCTGAAGATTTCGGAGAAGGCGGAGTGCTTGCGGGAGTGGAGTTTCAGAGAAGACTTGAAGAAAAGGCATTTAAATTGGGGGGAGAAGATTATAAAGCTCCCGTTCAGCTTTTCGGAGATTTTGTGAGAAACAGGAAATCCGAAAAATTGGGTGTCGTAAAGCCGAGTTATGCAGGAGGATATAGGTTTGCCGATTTAAATGAATGTTTTCCCGATTATATCAGTAATGCCCTGAAAGAAGGTATAAAGGCTATGGATAGGAAAATAAGAGGATTCGGAAATGAAGATACGGTACTGACGGCCGTAGAAAGCAGAAGCTCTTCACCTGTGAAAATTCCGCGAAATGAAAGATTTTTTTCAAATATTGAAGGACTTATGCCGTGCGGAGAAGGTGCAGGATATGCAGGCGGAATAATGTCGGCAGCTGTAGACGGTATAAAATGTGCCGAATTTGCAGTAGAATATTATAAAAATAGAGTAAGATAAAACTGTAAATAAAGGATATTAGGGAATAATTCCGTTTATCGGATAAATCGGTACGGTTTTGACCATATTTATTATAAATCTGAACATGGAAAAGGAGAAAAAAATGAAAAAAAGAACTGAAAAACTGACAGGAATTTTAAATGAAATGAATCTTGACGGAATATTTTTAACGGATTTGTATAATTTAAGATATTTTGCAGGATTTACAGGGACTACGGGAGTAGGTCTTGTAACTAAAAAAGGAAATTATTTTTATTCGGATTTCAGATATAGAAGTCAGGCTGAAGAAGAAGTTTCAAAAATGGGATTTGAATTTAAGGAAACATCAAGAGGTTCATTGAAATTTGTAGGAGAAGATGCTGAAAAATTAGGATTGAAAAAAATAGGATTTGAAGATAAAAATGTAACATTTTCAATGTACGGAACAATAAAGGAGATATTTAAAGCCGAACTTGTTCCTATAGGAGATAAGCTTCTGCTTGAAAGAATGGTAAAATCTGATGAGGAAATTGCATTAATTAAAAAAGCGGTGGAAATAAGCGATATAGCTTTCAGTGAAGTACTGAAAATAATAAAGGAAGGTGTTTCTGAAAAGGAAATAGCGGCATATATAGAGTATATACAAAGAAAAAAGGGAGCTGACGACAAATCATTTGAAACAATTGTTGCAAGCGGTGCAAGATCGGCAATGCCTCACGGAGTAGCTTCGGATAAGAAAATAAAGAAAGAAGAGTTTATTACAATGGATTTCGGTGCGTATTATGACGGGTATGTGTCGGATATGACGAGAACTGTTTATTACGGAAACAATATAACTGAAAGACATAAGGAAATATATAATCTCGTTCTTGAAGCACAGATACTCGGAATTAATACAATAAAAGAAGGAATAATGTCTGATGATGTAGACAAGACAGTAAGGAATTTTCTGGCTGAAAAAGGATACGGAGAATATTTCGGTCACGGACTGGGACACGGTATAGGAGTTGAAATTCATGAATTGCCTTATTTATCAGGAATGTCACATATTGAATTAAAAGAAAATATGGTAGTTACTTCAGAACCCGGACTTTATTTTGAAGGCTGGGGAGGAGTGAGAATAGAAGACGATGTTATTGTAAAAAAAGATGGTTGTGAAATACTGAATAAAAGTAATAAGGAACTGATAATAATAAATGATTGATTTCAGAGGATATTTTCAACCTTTTTTGTAAAAAAGATTGAGCCAAAAAACCTTTTTCGTGCAGTAAAATTTGAATGTTGAAGGGGGCTAAGAATAGGAGAAACGGTTTTAAATAAGAGTATAATTAAATTGTAATAGTAAAAATATACACTTGAAATATAAGTAAAAGCTTCGGCATTCAAAATTTTACGAAAAAATATGAATTATGCTGCTCGGGAAAACAGCTGTCTGAGCGAAGCGAGTTTGCTGTTTTCTAAGCATAATGAGTATTTTTGAGTGTTAAAAAATTTTGTAGCCGATAGCAGGAGTGTGAGGGCGGCAATGAGCCCTCACGGAAAGAAATCTGTAAAAACAAAAAAGGATGTTTTTACGACGCTCACTCTCTGCATTTTTCACGC
>JAUNKI010000105.1 GCA_030532815.1 Leptotrichiaceae bacterium | reverse complement strand
TTTAAATACATCCTATGTTCATATTCAATGCCGATTAAACCTTCTCTTTTAATATCCATTACAATAATACCGCTTCACTATATTTGTTATTATATACTTTTTTCCCCCAACTATCAATATTTTTTTGATAATTTTCCTTAAACTTCCGAAAATAAAGCACATCAAGGAATTTTTATATTTTTAAGTTGGGAAATCTAATAATATTCCTCATCATTTTTAGAGCTTCACTTTTTTTCATTTTTCTCTTTCTCAACACAAAATATAATTTAACTTATTAAAAAAGGGGACTCAAAACAGTATCCTTTCTTTTATATCTTATTTCAATCTTTAATTTATGGTGTCCAGATACAATTCATTCTGATATGCTGTCATCCTCACTCCCTGTACAATCATAAAATCATGAGGACTGTCCGTTATCCCAAGTATAATAACTTTAACTTAAGATGTACTCCTTCAAGTCTTTCCAAGCTTCTTTTACTTAAAATAAATGCCATTATATCACCTCCCTTCAAATAAAAAATCATAATCAAATTAATAACTGTGATTTTACTTTTTTATGAATTTACTTTTTTAGCTTCAAGTAGTTTTTTAAACTTCTCTATTGCATGTTCAAAATATACAAAATTCGGTATTTCTTTATTTGAATGCCTTGCTTTATCGTGGACATAATAGCCATAGTCATCGGTCTTAAGATTATATTTGTTTGATAATCTCCCTATCTTATTACCTGTAACTCCAATCATATCTCCTATTTCTGTAACTGTTAATGTTCTCTGTGCCATTAAAGGCAACTGTATTACTTCCTTACCCCCATTTAATGCTCTCGTACTGTATGACAGTATAACTTCCTTATATTTTTCAGTCTTTGCTTGAGATAATAACTTATACCATATATTCGTTTCTCTGACTTTGCTGTTCCTGTCCATTATCTCAAGCCTTTTCTTTTGAGCTTCTGTTGGTTGCTTTTGATTTATTGAATAACTCCCCGTTTTTCGGATACTTGGGATAACTTCTGATGTCAACCACTTTCTGAAAGGTTTTACTTCAAGCTTATCACTTCTTAAAACTGTTGCCCATAATCCACTCTCACTTGTAAAATTTGTTAACTTTTTATTTTTTAACCCTAAGTCAAACTTAGCCTTTTCATCATCTAATCTTTGTGCTACAATTGCAGGATTTGTCAATCCTAAAATATTACATACATCTTTTATACAAAACCAAATTTCTTCATTCTATTTTATTATCCTAACTTCTCTGAATTTATCATTTTTAAATATTTGTAATTCATTTTTCATATCTTATCCTCCATTATACTATGCTGTCAATTTTTAAACCTCATTTTTAATTGATTCTTCTTGAACTGTACTGTCGACTACCTTACCTACTTCATAATATTCTTTTCTGATTGCGTCTAAATAGTTTTCTAAAACACTTTTCAAGTCAAATATCTTAATTCCTTTTTTGGCAGCTTCGTCCCATACTTCGCCGAATATCTTGTAAAATTCTTTTTTCGCTTTCTGCAACTCTTCATTATGTCTTTCCAGTAATTCTTTCGCTACTTCAAAACCTATTCTTTGTTCAAATGTCATTTCTTTTCCTCCTAAAAATATTGATTTTTTAGAGTTTATACAGTATAATGGAGTTGAAATAACTATTATTGTTATATAAGCTCCTTTGTTGTTTTTTATTCATTAATTTCTTCTTTTATTTTTTCGATTAACCAGCTTGTTTTTGTCTTTTTTTCTTCTAATTTGCTCTCTAATTTTTCAGCTAATTCTTTATTAATATTGACACTAAATGTTTTTAATTTTTTTCTCCTTTCTTTAAAATAATCTGCTCTACTTTTTGACATTTTAATCACTCTCCTTATATCTCGACACAATTATTTAATGTATCGCGATAAGAGTCAAGAACCTTTTTTAAAAAAAATCACAGAATTTTTTATGTCCTGTGATTAATAATATATTTTAACCTAATAATTCTTTCTTTTTCTTATCAAATTCTTCTTGAGTTATTACACCTTGGTCTAATAATCTTTTAAACTTTATTAATTCATCGGCAGCAGAAACTTGATTTATGGAATGTTGCTTTGGTTTTTCTAGTTCTTCTTTAGCTTTATTTACAGCGTTCACAAATGGAATTAAAGTTTCTTTTGAAATGTGTGTTATTTTCATTTTAGATGCTCCGTCCCATATTTCTATTTCTCCAAAAAGAAGTCCTTTTTTTTGCCCTATTGAATTAATTTTATTAAGAGGTATTTCAATTTGTTTTAATCCAAAAAGTATTCCTTTATCTAAAAAAATAACTCTTTTATCTGTTGAAATTATTAACCAAGTATTTCCCTCCCAAAGTCCTGATGTAGCATATGTTATAATCTCATCATCATGAATAACATTAGGAAGTTCTTTAACTTCTTTCTTTGTTCCACGAAAATCACTCGCTCCACATTCCGATAGCATTTTTTCAATTTCTTTCATTGTTTTCATTTTAATTCCTCCTAAAAATAATCTTCTACATTATACCTTATTTCTAAGAGAAATTAAAGAGTAATTTTAATTATACTATTACAAATTCAAAAAACAAATATTTTAGTTTCACAGTCATATTCAATTGTCATTGTCTTATTTTCTTTTCTTATTTTATTAATTCTGTATGTTAGAATAAAAAAAAGGAGAAGAAAAAGAGCAAAAAGAAGTATTAAAGCTGTTGCTCAAAAAAGTAATTTCTGAAAAAGATTATACAGAAGTAAAAATGGAGATAGATACAAAAATCCAAATTACTGACAATGATATAATTAAATATAAAAAATTAAAGCAAATTGAAGAAAGTAAATTTTATAAGAATGACAACATCGAATTACTAAGAAGTGTTATTTTAAATATAGACGACACAGATAAAAAAGAACTGAATGAAATATTTAAAATGCTTATATTGGAAATAAAAGTACATAATAATAAAAAATTGGACATAGAGATAAAGTTAGAAATATAAAAAAGCACTAAATTATAAATAGTGCTTTTTCTTTTATTTATTGAGTTTATTTATATTTTTCAGTGGTTAAGTATGGTGCCCAGACGCGGAATCGAACCACGGACACAGGGATTTTCAGTCCCTTGCTCTACCGACTGAGCTATCTGGGCATAAATGGCGGAAGTGACGAGACTCGAACTCGCGACATCTTGCGTGACAGGCAAGCACTCTAACCAACTGAGCTACACCTCCATAAAAATGGTGGTCACAATTGGGCTCGAACCAATGACCCCCTGCTTGTAAGGCAGGTGCTCTCCCAACTGAGCTATGCGACCACTTTTAATACTTTAACAGTATACTATATTTTTATATTAATTTCAACTATTATTTTAATTTTTTTATTTAAAAACAAATTAAACAAAAAATAAGTACTAATATATTTGAATAAATCTCTTATTTTTCACACTAACAATAACAGAAACTGAATAAAAGAGTTTAAATTCGTCTTATGTTCCTATTCAATTAACCTCGTAATATACAAATAATATACAAATTTGTAGCTTAAATTCATCTTATACTCTTATTCAATCATACAAAATAACAAGGGGGAGAACAATTTAAATACATCCTATGTTTCTATTCAATTGTTCTTGTCCTCCTTTAATCTGAACTAAATATATCATATATTTCTATCCGACTATAATTTTTATTATTTCACTAAAAAAACATTTTTTTCAAATATTTCTTATTTTTCAGTGTAAATAGTAATAAAAATCAAATATAATTTTTTGTTCTGCTATTTCTTTTATTTTTCAATTCCTGTACTTTTTATTAATTTATCATAATTCTTATAGTTTCATATTTAAAAAATTAATATTTCAATATCCCAATTTACTTAAAGCGTGCCTTAAAACTCAAAATCTATAATATTTTCAATCTATTTTTTTATTTTTAAATTAGCATAGTCGTAATAAAATTTATATTCTACTATTTGCATTTTTTAAAATTTCCGTTAAAAATTCATCATTTTCATAATTCTCAAAAACACCTCAATTATATTTTCTATTTTCATAAAAGTACTAAAAACAATATCTTTTAATTTTTAGAAATATATAATGCTTATAGTTAGAGAATTATTTTTAACTTATAAGACAGCCCTATCATCTTTAATTTTTATACAATCTATTTATGACTCCACTTTCACATTATTAAAATTTTTTCAGTTTACTAACAGGAAATTTCCATTCAGGAGTAATAAGAACATCTTTATTTTTTAAAGAATACCAAACTCCCATATTCTTATCCGGATTTAATAATATCTGTGTCTGTTGGGCAGGCATATAGGACTGTGCCAGTATAAATATTTTTTCTCCTTTATCATTTACAGCCATATCTACAATTATTACTGCATGACCAGGACTTCCACCCATTATAAATACATCTCCTATTTTCATATTTTCTGGAGTTTGAGGTTTCATTTCTTTTTCAAGGGAAAGAGTTCCTGAATAAGCAAATACCATATTCATGAAATTTCTGAAATCTTTATAAGTATTTGAAGGATTTGTTTTCTTATAATAATTACCCTTTCCTTTAGGATTTATCCTGTATCCTTCCATCCATTTTGAATATTCTGCATTAAAGCCTGATACAAAATTAAAATTTATTTTACTGTATTCTTTTTTGGAGTAAAAATATTCCCCTCTAAGGAGCATTATCGCATCGGCACACTGATGTAAATCTCTATCACCTATTTCCACATCAATTACACTGTCGTAAATTCCTTCACTTCTCTTAACCTGACCGTTAAAAAACAGAACCTTTTCTCCATAAGGTTTAAGTTTCTGATTTCTTAGAAATTGTGCAAAACTTCCTTTCTCAACTTGCACCCTTTTATATCCTTCAGGCGGATTATATCTACTTTCTACAGTCATTCCTTCTGAATTTATAGCTTTTAATGTTGTCAATTTATCTATGGAACTTTGACCTGTCTGTATATTTTTATTATCCACGTTTTTTTTATTTTCAGCATTACAACTGATTTGCAAACATACAAATAAAAATATTAAAAATTTTTTTATATCTATATTTTTTTTCATTAAAATTCACCTCTTTCATAAATAATAATTTATTCTACCATTATTTCAATACATCGTCAATTACAACTGCTTATTTTTCAAATCTTTTACGGTGAATTTAATCCAGCGGGAAACAGTTTTTACTTCATAAATGAAAATAATTTTCTAACTACAAATATTATATTTTTTTAAATTTAAAAACATTATTTTTAATTATTTTATAAAAATCATAAAATGTATAAAATTCACAATTTAATATATGTTCCTATCTCGTATGATACTTCTTCTTATTTTTTATCCGAATCTTTAATAACTTTCAGTATAAACTTTCAATTACAAACATGATAAATCTGAAATGTCCATCTGTCAGATATTTTGCGACATTCTTCAATATTCTGTCTATTGAGTCATCTAATTCCACTCCGTTTTATCCTCTGATTAGTAAACTTGCCACCTCGTTCGAGAAATTCCTTATAATTCCGATAAAACTTCTTATTAGTTCTCCTGATAAAAATCCTAATACCTAAATTTAAAAAACCGTCTTTAAAGCTTATTTTGTCACTTTCCTTTTTTATTACTGCTGTTTCAACTATTGTATAACTTTTTATTTACAAAATTATTTTTAATCTCTGAAAGAACTTTATATGTATTCAATTTATTTTTGAATGTTACTGATATTACGTTATTTTTCATTATATTATCTCCAAAATTTTATTTTAAATATATCTTAATTTATTTCTTTTTTTACTTATTTCTGTCTTTATTTAGTGTAAGTTTTTTATTTTATTCCTGTTATTATTTTTTCATAATTTTTCCGTTTACTCTGTTAAATGCTTTACGTAAAAATAAAAAATTGTCTTAAAACAAAAAACATCATTTAATTTAAGACAATTTTATTTAATATTTTCTCTGATATTTACTCGGTAAAATTCCGAAATATTTTTTAAAAGTTTTTGAAAATTTACTCGGATTTTCATACCCTACTTCAATAGCTATATCAAGTATATTTTTATCTGTAGTTTCAAGTAAAAATTTTGAATATTCCATTTTCTTTTTCTGTATATACTGATAAATAGTAATCCCCTCTATTTTCTTAAATGCTCTTTGTAATTGATAATTACTGATCTTTAAGCTTTTATACAATTCCTTTATAGTCGGAATTTCAGAAATTGAATATCTGTCCAGCATTTCCTTCATTTCTTTTACTATCTGTATATCGTCGACTACTATTGTTTCCATAGAGTTAACCCGAATTTTTAAAATCAGAAATAAAAAATGAAAAATTTTCATTTTAAATTCGAGATAATCATTGACATCATTGATTAACATATTTTCAATTTGATTTGACAGAATATTTACTTCCGAGTTCGACTTTCCGTAACAGAAAGTATCATTTTCAAAAATATTTAAAACTTTTTCCTTCCATTTACAAAAAGATTCTTTATCCATTGACTTTGAAAGGTTTGACTCCAAATTATCCATATTCAGAAAAATAAGTATTTTTTTTACGTCACTGTTTTCAAATTTGTATTTATTAATACCATCATTATTTACTTTATAAATTAAAATATCACCTTTTTTTAAATAATAATGTTTTTTATTCTGAGTGCAGGATATGAGACATTCCCCTTCAAGGCAGTACATTATTTCAAATATATTTGAATCTGCTTTGGAATAAAAAAGTTCTTTTTTTGTTTTTCCTGTTGCCTTTAAAATATATACTTCATAATCCTCATCAAGTTCATATCGTTCCAACATACATTTAAAATTTTCTTCTTTTGAAATTAAACTGTATTTTTTCCCGAATTCCTTTTTAATTTCTTTGATTTCAAATGATTCTTTTAATTCATCACTATTAAAAATACTTTCAAATTTTTCTTTTTCATACTCATTTTCTGTCTTTCCTCTAATTTTCACAGTCTTACCATTCCTTACTTTGACAATATAGTTAAAAAAATTTATTTCTCTCATTATACTCGAAATTTAATTTATTTTACAGTCCCTAATTTTAAATAGCCCGTTTTTATAGTGCATAATAAAATTATTTTTAAAAGAAAAGCTATTTCCGTATAGTAATCTGAAATAGCTTTCTTCTAATTATTTATTTCT
>JAUNKI010000104.1 GCA_030532815.1 Leptotrichiaceae bacterium | reverse complement strand
TGAAATATAGGAAAGTCGGAATAATGAATTTTATGTAATTTAAAATTATGTATAAATTTTCAGATTTTAAGATAGAAAATGTCGGATTGTCATGAAATATATGAAAACTGATAAAAAAACTAAAAAAGCGGAATTAAAAATATACCTAAATGCAAAAGCAATAATATTTTATACTGATTTTACCGTTTTCCTGTAATTTCTTCAGCCGGTTTTATAGTTTTTTTGAGAAATATGTAAAACTTCGGAATTACTATTAAAAAATATAAAGTCAGCTAAATATTTTAAATTTAAGACTTTTTTTCAATTTACAGTAAAGTTACAGAAATTATATTTTTTAAGTTTTCAAGTGTATTTTAATAAAAATCCGAAAAATAAATAAGATATATTGAAATAACCAAATTAGAAGAAATTGTATATTAGTTTTTAAAGCAGATTAAGTAAAAAATAATAAAATAAGAAAGGAAGAATTTTATGAAACTTTATATGAAACAGAAAGTATTTACTTTCAATGACAGATTTACAATTAAGGATGAAGATGGAAATGACAGGTACAGAGTAGAAGGAGAACTTTTTTCATTTATGAAAAAATTGCATATTTATAATATGGAAGAAAGAGAAGTTGCTTTCATACAGCAAAAATTCGTATTTGGAATGCCTAAATTTAAAGTGTTTGTAGAAGAAGAGGAAATAGCGGAAGTGAAACAGAAACTGACTTTTTTTAAGCCGAAATTTGAAATATACGGGAAAAACTGGGAAGTAAACGGAAATATATGGGGGCATGAATATATAATAAGTGATTCGGAAGGAGAAGTAGCAAATATAAAAAAAGAATGGATGACTTGGGGTGACAGCTATCTTATAGATATAAGCACCAATCAGGACGAAATTTCCGTTATGGCGGTAGTTCTGGCTATTGATGCGGTTATGACAAATAGAAGTTAGGGGAATCAAGGCTGTCTGAAAAAATGATGTAGAAAGAAATTTTTTCGAGGAGAATTAATATGAGCAGAAAAAATTTTAAGTCTATATTGGATATGGATGAAAAAGAAATAGAAAAAATACCTGAAATGATATCAATAGAGGAAGTTTCGATTTTTAATTATTAAAGATTGGACTTTAAAAACCTTATAGATTAAAAAAATAATGAGATAATAAATCAATAGTTATAGTTTTCCCTTGAAAAAAATGATAAAATAACATATAATAAAAATATACAAAACGTATATTTTTAAAAAGGAGGTATAAAATGGAATTTTATCTTTTATCTTTCAGATTAAATGGATTAAAAAACATAGAAAAAGAAATAAGATTGGATTTTTATAAAAAAACTATCAGGAATTTTAATAGGGAAAAGTACAATGTAAAGGGGATTTTCGGAAGAAACGGAATAGGAAAAACAGCCATAATTAAAGGAATAGAATTATTCAGAAACATAATTTTATATAAAGATTACTTATTTAATAAAAAAGATTTGTCGGAATTAGTAAATAAAAAATCAAATAAGATATTTTTAAGTGTAGAATACTTAATTTTAGAAAATAAAAAGAAAACTGTATTTGAACATTCCATCTGGCTGAAAAAAGAAAATAATGAAATAAAAATAATAAAAGAAAAGGTAGTTCAAAAAGACACAGGAAGAAATAACGATGTAAAAGTATTAATAGTGGAAAATGGAAAAATTGATAAGGAGAATAGTAACTTTTTTAAGGATTTTACTGAAGTTGAAATATATTCCATGAATTTGCTGGACAAATTAAGTATAGTGACATTAATAGGAGAGAATGAAGTAAAAAAATATTTAGAAAACAGAAAAATAAATAAGAAATTTAAGTTTAAAAATACGGAATTTATAGATATGATTCTGTTTTTTAGAAATATCGGAGTATTTACTCATGAAAAAGACAGGCACTACGGATATATGTTAAGTAAACAATATGAGGATAAAGAAATCAGAGATGTACCTTTGTTATTTCTAAATTTATATTTATCCGATTTAGATGGAATAAATTATATAGCAAAAACAAAAAAAGCAGAAACAAAATTAAAAAAAATATTGGAGAAAAAACTCGAATTTTTAAAAATATATAAACCGGATTTGTTAAATATTAAATATGAAAAGAAAGAAAGAAAGGATTACTATGAAATAGACTATATTTTCTGCTATAAAAACTATAATATCAATTTGGAATTTGAAAGTATGGGTATGAAATCATTATTCGGTTTATATGACTATATAAGTAATATTTCCAAAGGAGGGATAGTTTTTATAGACGAAATAGATGCAAGTATACATGATGTATATTTAAATAAATTAATTAAATTTTTTGCTGAAAACGGAAAAGGGCAGTTTATATTTACTGCACATAATACGAGTATACTTGATACTTTAAAAAAGTATAAAAACTCAATAGATTTTTTTACAGAAAAAGCGGAAATACAACCGTGGATAAAAAACGGAAATTATTCTCCAAGGACTCAATATATAGACGGAATGTTGGAAAATATGCCTTTTAATATAAAATATTATGATTTTTTTGAGATTTTGGATTTAGAAGGTGATAATATTGAGTAAAAGGATGTGGATGTTTTTAATTGAGGGTGAGTCAGACCAGATTTATATTGATAAAATAATAAAAAGATATGTCAATAAAAAACTTTTGAGGGAAGAAATAAAATTAGAGTATATTTATTTAAACGGAAAAGGTAACTATAATTCTAAAAATATAAAAAATAAAATAGAAAAAGTAAAGAAAAAATATAATGAAAAATCAGTTTCGATAATTTATTGTATTGATTTGGATAATTATAAAAGTAATATAACAGATTTTAATTTAAATAATAAAATAGTACAGTATACGGAAACAAACAACTATGAATTAGTCAAATTTAACAAAAAAATAGAAGAAGTTTTAAGTGTTGAAATAAAAAATATCAAAGAAAAGGTTAAAATAGCTGCAAAATTTAAATGTAATGAAGAAAAATTCAAAAATTTGAAAGTCTTAAATCCGGAAAATCGAAAAGAAAGTAATTTATTAGTAATATTAGATAAATTATTAAACAGTTTAAAATAAAGGATTTAAATGTTATGTAAAATAGAATATTAATATATTGTACAAAAATTGGGTAATTAATTTTTTCAGTGTAATATTCTTATTAAATCTAATAATTAGAAAATTATAGAAAATACTTTGTACATTTAAAAAAATCAACTCAGAAAGATTAGGAAATTTTGAAAATCGTAATAAAGTAATTTATAAAGAACAGGAATAACAAGGAGAAAAAATGAGTTTAGTACAGTTTAACAGAGTATACAAACAGTTTGCAGGAGAATATATACTGAAAGATGTAAATTTTACAATAGAGGAAAAGGATAAAATAGGTCTTGTGGGCCTTAACGGAGCAGGAAAATCCACAATTATAAGACTTCTTTTAGGAAAGGAAAGGATTGACGGAGCTGAAGACAATCAGAATGAAATAGGAGATATTGTTAAAAATCCGTCATTGAAAATAGGGTATCTTTCTCAAAATCATGAATTTTCCGATGAAAAAAATACGATTTATGAAGAAATGATGTCCGTATTTTCAGAAGAAAGAAAAATATGGGATGAATTGCAGAAAGTAAACATGCTTTTAGGAACTGAAACAGGAGAAGAACTGGAAAAACTGATAAACAGATCAGCAGAGCTTTCTTCCCTTTATGAAGCAAAAAACGGTTATGAAACAGAGTACAGAATAAAACAGATATTGACGGGACTTGAGCTGACTGAAGAATACTATGGGCTGTATCTGAAAGATTTAAGCGGAGGAGAAAGGACGAGAGTTTCCCTTGCAAAACTGCTCCTTATGGAGCCTGATTTGCTTATACTCGATGAACCTACCAATCACTTGGATTTAATTTCCATAGAATGGCTTGAGGATTATCTGAAAAGATACAATAAGGCATTTTTACTTGTATCCCATGACAGAATATTTTTAGATAGCGTATGTAGTAAAATATATGAAATTGAAAATAGGAAACTGCATAAATATGACGGAAATTTTTCGTCTTTTATACTTCAGAAAGAAATGATACTGAAAGGGGAAATCAAGAGATATGAAAAAGAGCAGGAAAAAATAAGGAAAATGGAAGAGTACATTGACAGGTTCCGTGCAGGAATTAAAGCAAGGCAGGCGAAGGGAAGGCAGAAGATACTTGACAGGATTGAACGTATGGATGACCCTGTCTTTAATCCCCGAAGGATGAAATTAAAATTTGAGACAGACGGAATTACAGGAGATAATGTACTGAAAGTAAAAAATATTGAAAAAAGTTTCGGAAATAAAAAGGTGTTGAACAATATAAGCTTTGATTTGTTCAGGGGAGAAAGGGTAGGAATAATCGGAAAAAACGGAATAGGAAAATCGACCCTTTTAAAAATAATTGTGAATAAACTTCAGCAGGATAAAGGAACTGCGGAATTCGGTTCCAGAGTGAAAATAGGTTATTATGATCAGGATCATCAGGACTTACACAATGAAAATAATATACTTCAGGAAATAAATGTTTCTCTTAATTTAACTGAAGAATATTTGAGAACTCTTGCAGGAGGATTTCTTTTTTCAGGGGAAGATGTACTCAAAAAAGTGGAAAAACTGAGCGGAGGAGAAAAAGTAAGAATAGCTTTTTTAAAACTGTATATGAAAAAAGCAAATTTTCTCATACTTGATGAGCCAACGAATCATCTCGATATTTACTCTGTGGAAGTTCTTGAAGATGCCCTTGAAGATTTTGACGGTACAATGCTTGTAGTGTCTCATAACAGACATTTTCTGGACAGTGTGTGCAATACTATCTACTATCTTGATGAAAAGGGGCTTACAAAATTTAAGGGAAATTATGAAGAGTACAGAAAAAGCCTAAAAAGAGAAAAAAACAGTTCACAAATACCTGCCGATATTGAAATTAAGGAAGAACGGAAACTGTCTTATCATGAACAGAAAGAACTGAGCAGGAAAATTGCTAAACTGAAAAGGGATATAGCAAAACTTGAAGAAGAAATGGAGAAAATTTCATTTCAGAGGGAAAAACTCAATAGTGAATATGAAATTGCAGGAAAGAAAAATGATGTAAGTAAACTGATGGAAATTCAGGAAGAATTTGATAAGCTCGATGAAGAGGAAATGAATAAAATGGAAGAATGGGATATGAAAAGCAAAGAGCTAGAAAAAATCGAAAATAAGTAATAATAAAATTATTACAAATAAATATAAAAAATAGAAAGATAGAAAGGATGAAGTATTATGAAACTAAGAAAAAACGGAATGCTTTATGGAATTTTGACAATGCTTATTTTAATAAGCGGACTTAATGCTTTTTCTTCAGGAAAAAAAGCTGCAAAAAAAGAGAAAAAGGAAAATTGTTATACAATTCCCGGAGAACCGGGCTGTTTCACAGATTTGTCAACAAATGAAGGGATAAAAAAGACATTGGAAATGAGCGAAAAAAAGAGAGAATTGTACAAATATGCCGAAAAATATTTTAAAAAAGGAAGATTTGGTAATGAAAGTGTAGGATTTATCGACTATCCTAAAGGAGAAGAGTGGATACTGTTTGTAGATCCTGATGCCCCTGTGGAAATGTTTCAAATAGCACGTGGGTCTTCCGATATTTACAGTCTGCTCGCATTAAGAAGTCGGAATGGACAAATAGCTGATATGACTCTTATAAAAGAGCTTGTAGAAGGAGCATACAATAGATACCTGAATGCGGGTCAGCCTGCATCCAATATGATAAAAAAAGAAATTACAATTAACGGTTATAAAGGAATGCAACTGAAAATAAAAAATATTTCGGGAAAGACATTTATACAGAATTATATTATAAACGGACAGAAAATTCATATGGTTAGTGCTGAAGGTAGTCCGGAATATATAGATGAAATGGAAAAATTAATATTAAAATCGTGGAATCCTGAAAAATAAGTGTATATTTAAAATAAATGAACAATAAATTAGCTGAAAAATAAAGATTGAATATTTAGATTTATACATGTTAAAAAAATTGAAAAAATACAGAATTTACAGGAGGAATTATGAAAAAAATATTTACGGTATTGTTTTTAATTACAGCAGTTTTTGCATTTTCAAATTTAAAAGAAGAAAATGTGATTTCTCAGAAAGAATTACTACAAAAATTGGATTTTTCAAAAGTTCAAATATATGAAAAATATAAAGAAGTTTATGCAAGAAAAGCAGTTGAAGGGGAAAAAATAAAAACATATACAAAAGACGGCTTTGAAACGGAAAATACAGCTAAAAAGGGAGATTATATAGTAAAAAATAATACAGAAGCAAAGGAAATGTATATCGTTTCAGAAGAAAAATTTAATTCGAGATATGAATTTAAAGCTGTTGCAGACAGTGAATGGAAAATTTATAAACCGATAGGGAAAATAAAAGGAATAAAAGTGAATTTAAAAATTTTAAAGCAACTGGGAATTAAAAAAGGAAAGAAAGAATTTTATATTATGGCAAATTGGGGAGAAAAAATGACAGTCAAAATTAATGATTATCTTGTTTCTCCGCTTGATAATACTGAAGTTTACAGAATAGCAGAAAAGGAATTTTTTGAAACATATAGGGAAATGAAATAATAGATTAAAGAACTGTTTTTTCCGTGAGGGCTCATTGCTGCCCTCACACTCTCGCTACCGGTTACAAAATTTCTTAACCTCAAAATAGTTATCCAACCTTTTTTGTAAAAAAGGTTGGACTAAAAAACTCTCAGCCCAAATTATTTCATACTCAAAATACTTCATTCACTAAAAAATCACAAACTCACTTTGCTCAGACAGTGATTTTTCTAAACGCTCATTCCCATATTTTTTTCGTTGAAATAATTTAAATGTTGGATTTTTAACTTGTATTTTAATTTTATACTTCTTCTCTCCTCATAGTTTAACTACATTTTCATTTAAGATTATTTATGTAATTTCATGAAAATTATAAAAAAACACTTGCTTTATTTTGAAAATAAATGTATAATTTTGAATATAAATAATGAAAAAAATATTAAAATTAACATATTAATATTTAAATGGAATAATATGGAATAAAAATAAAACTAAGGAGAGTGAATATAATGAAAAAAGAGATTTCACTTGACGTAAAAAAAAATTTTAAAGACAGATTATTAAGAAAAGTAACAGCCTTTGTAATGCTGTTGTTTTT
>JAUNKI010000103.1 GCA_030532815.1 Leptotrichiaceae bacterium | reverse complement strand
AAAAAGAAGTTCTATCGGGGAAAATAAGAATTCTGACAAATTTTCCGAATTCATGGATAAAATCCGAGAATACAGCAAGTTGAAAGCAGAAAAAAAAAATTATGACAAATACAATAAAAAATATATGACATATGCGGATACGAAAAAATATGAAGACGAAATAAGGAAAATAGATATTCAGACAGATATAATAAGAAAAGAGATAAGTCAATTTACAAATGTACTGTTAAGCAATCTCTGGGAAGATTATGAACACTTTAAGGATTTTGTTCAGGAAGGAGAAAATCTCAGAACACTTGCGGAGCTTACAGAATTTAACAGCATATTTGAAGAACTGGATGAAATAAACATATTTGAAAATCATATAAATATACGTAACAGAGTTGAAAACTATTTTGAAGAACTGGAACAGTTCGATTTTTCTATAAGTGATGAAAAAGATAATAAAAGCAGTATTGAAAATGTTCTGAGAGCTTTTGATAAAGAAAATGATATAATAAATTTAATGATGCATTTTACATATGCAAATATTCTTATAAGAAATAATATAATGAAATATCCTTTAATTTCTGAAGAATATAAGGAAAATTCAGATATTATGCAGGAAATAAAAGCTTTGAAATATGATATGCTGAACTATTACAGAAACAGTCTGACATATCGCAATAATATAAAGATTGATGATGAAATAACTGAAAATTACAGTGATGCGTTGTTTTATGATCTTCTTTATCTTCAGTATAACAGGGAAAATTCCGACGAGAAAAGTTTTATGACATTTGATAATCTTGACAGTACAAGGATAAATTATAAAACAGACCCGAAAGGGAGTACTTTGGGAATTACAGTTGACGGGGATAGTGTAACGATAAATTGCAGTATAAATGATTTTATTCAGATTTCAAATTCCCTTGAGTTAATAGGAAAATTAAAGGAGGAAGATATACAGAAAAATTTTCTGACTTTTCTTTATAAGGATAATGAATATTATAAAAATAAGAAATTTAAACTTAAAAGTAAATTTATGTCTGAAAGGGAAAATGTTTTAAAAAAAATGGAGAATTTAACTGAAATTGAAGAAGAACTCCTGAAAAAAGGTATGAAACTCATTTCAACAGAAAGACGGTTACTTTTCAGACTATTAGGAAAAACGGAAAATGAAACGGAAAGTTTTAAATCGGCTATGATGAAAGTGCTTAAAGATCCGCTTTTCATAGAGAAAATAATAAAAGCTGAAAGTGTTGAAAAAAATGGTGCGTATCGTGAGCTTTACATAAAAATAACCGGCGGTGAAGAAAATGGAAAAAAGACTTTATAAGCTCAGTTTCAGAAATATAAAGGAACTTAATAATATAAGTCTTAATTTTGGAAATGTAAGAAATATACTTAACAGTAAGATAAGTACTGAAAAAACGGGGAAAACAATAATAAACTCCAATCCTGATTTAACTTATGAAATAAGCGACAGAGAAAAACAGAGGGAAATAAACAGTTTCCTTTCTGAGCAGATAATAAAAATCCAGAAAAGGAAGAAAGCAATTTTTGAAACTTTTATAAAGGATAAGGACAGTATTCCTGAAAAAGGCAATGACAACAGAGAAGCTGATTATATAATAAGTGCACTGGATTTTTATAATTTTTTCGGAGGAGAAAATATCGTAATTGAAGAAAATGACAGAGATTTGGAGGAATATTATACTGAAATTTCAAAAGAAATAGCCGACAGACTATATGAAATATATGAGAAAAGATATGATAATTATAAAAACAGAAACAGTGAAAATGAATATAATAAAAAATGGTACAGTATAAATGCAAAAATTGCAAATTGGAAAAGGGAAATAAATCATTCCTATATTTTCATGAAAATTTTTAACTTTATAAAAAGAAATTTTCAATATGAAATACCTTATATTGAAACCGATGAAAAAAGAAATGTTAAAATAAAATATAAAAAAGAGGAATTTTTAGCTGAAATACCCATAATGAACAGTCTTAATCTTAATTTTTCCGAAAATAATACAGATACAGGTGACGATAAAAACCTTGAATTTATTGAAAAAAATGTTAGAAAAGCAAGGCTTGCGTTTGAAAGAACAAAGGGGAATATTTTAATTCCCGAAGCTCTTTTTCATAAAGATGACGGTGTTTTTAAAGTAACAGGTACCTTATCGGAAAACGGAGAACTTGTAACAAATGAAATTTCAAAAAAAGAAATTTTTAAAAAGCTCATATATAAAAAATTTACTGAAATCATGAAAGATAAGCTGACTGTAAAAGAGGAGGAAGGACAATCGGTCGGATATTATGCCGTAAACATAAAATTATACAATATTAATATAAACAGAATAAATTTTATGAATGTAATAAAAAGTGTAGTATTCAAGGAAATTATAGATGAGCTTAGACCGTATATTGTCGGAATTTACGATAAAAATGGAAATAATATAAAAAAGAGCATAAAACTGAACGATATGAAGAAAATTTCAGAAATAACGGATTATAAAAAAGAACAGATAGAACTTCTGTTCAGAAATAAGGAAAGGGACTATTTCAGAAAAATAGAGGAAAAATATTTAAAACTTGAAAAAAAATATGCCGGAAATACTGTAAATGAAGAAATAAAGAAAAAAATAAAAGCAGATATCAGACAGAATATAAAAAAAGAAAAAGAAAGCTATTTTCAGAGAATGAAAGAAATTAAAAAGAAAATGGATAGAAATCTTGCTGAATTTGAAAGGAAGAATAAAGATCTTTCCGTTAACTTTAAAGTGAAAAGTCTCAGAAAAAAACAAGAGGGAAAATTTAAAATAAAAGACAGGGTTATCGGTATATTTCTTAATGATATATATAACATGATAAATAAATATGAAAATTTTTATATGAAAAAAAACAAAAGAGAATGTAAAAATATAAATAAAAATACTTTGAGAAGAAATTCTGAAAAAACGGAAAATACACATGAAGAAAAACTTATATTTGTAGACAGAGATTTTTTATTTATAAAAGTTTTTACGGAACTTTCCCGAAAATTCAACTTTGTTGTTCCTTTACTCGGTGAATACGGTGAAAAAATAAGTGACAGATTTGTTACAATAATATTTTTCAACGATATAAACAATGTAAATTCTTTTTTGGACAATATTGTATACAGTGCAACCGATATACATATTATAAAAGATAAATATAAAGTTTTCAGAAAAAGCGGCATAAAGAAAGAAATGATTTTTCTCAGTTCAGAAGGAAAAGTGGAAAGAAAAAAAGTAACGTATTTAGAATATCTTGATTATAAATACAGAAAAAAAATTAAAATAAACAGAGAGAATCCTTTTGAAATTACTTCTGAAAATGTTTCCGCTTACGGAGAAGCGTGTCCTAATTCATTTAAATACCACCGGATATTAGGGGAGAATATAAAGTATCTTTTTATTAATATTAATTTTAATAAGGAACTCAAAATAAACAGTCTGTTATTTAAAAATTACAAACAATTTATAAATATTATGCTTATACTGGACGGAGTAATAAATTCAGGGAATAAAATTCTTAAGGATGAAAACGGAAAAGAAATAATATTAAGAAATTTTATAACACACAGCAGCAGTTTTGATATTTATATAAATGAAAAGTACATTGAAACGACACATTATAACATTGATATAAATGATGAGACATACAGAACGGAAACAGTTAATCAGAGACTGGAAAAAATATTGGCGGAAATATAATTTTTAAGGAAAGGAAGAAACAAATGTTTGAAAATTCAATACAGATTTCGGATTTATTGCAACTTTTATTGCTGGTAGGTATTTTGATTTTTATAAAAAAATCAGGACTTACAGTTTACGGCGTCAGAAGAAAAATAAAAAGTTATACGGATGTAACTGAAAATGAAAAGAGAAAAATTTTAATTACAGTCAGAAAAAAATTATTCGGACTATTTGAAAAGGAGAAAACTTATGAATTAAAATATATAAAAGTAAAGAACAATATTAATGAAATAAAAGACTATTTTGATATTGTTTTGAAAAATCAGGAATATATTTTAAGAGAAGTGGAAGCAGGCGGTTTTTTTGATTTCAAGAAAAAAGCCGTAATATATTTGAGAGACTCAATTCCTGCATTTGACAGGCTTTCTGTCAGATTTCTTCCGGAAACGGAATTGAAAAACTTAGTAAGGGAAATGCTGGAACTTGATATTGTAGAACTTGAAAAAATGGATTTCAGGACATTAACTGAAAAAATAGCTTATAGCCGTCTTTTAAGAAAAAAAGATAAGTAAAGGAGAAAAAATGAGAAGGAATAAATTTACGGATTTTATATTGTCATTGGAAGAAGAAATGTTTTTAGGTAAATTTAAAGTTCAGAAAAAATATGTTTTTATAGGAATACTGGGGATAACGATATATATTCTTATTACTTTGTTTAATGCAAATTCTGTCAGAATTACGAATGTAGGTGAAAAAAGAGAGGCGGAAGTCAGAGAACTTATGAATGAACAGGAAAAGATAATTGAAGAGGAAATGAAATCATTTGTTGAAAAACCTGAAAGTGTTAAAAGTTATGAGCAAAGTATAAATGAAATACTTTCAATGCCCAATGATGAAATAAAGGCACTCCTGAAAGAACAGAATATGTTTCTTTCAGATGATGACATTGCCAAGTTCAGGGATGAAGTGAGAAAAAATATGCCTAAGACCGAAGAGGAAATGTTAAGACAGGCAGAAGAGTTTAAAAAACTTGAAGAGGAGACGATGAAAAAGGTTCACGAAGAAGCGAAAAAAATGGCGGAAAATCAGAAAAATGGGAAATAATATTTTTTCTGAAAAGAAAGGAGAATGATAAACTTGAAAAAAATTTTAACCGTCCTACTCCTTACTATAAATATTACGGTATTTTCTACTATGGGTCACGGTTCCGGAGGAGGAAACAGCTGTGAAAGTGATTTGGATGCGGCAAGAGCGCTACTTTTATCAAAACTTAACTACAGAAAAAGAGGAAGATTTGATGAAGCCTATAATGCCTATAATACAATGGTGAATAATTATAATTTGTCCACTTTGGGGAGTAGAAATGTGAGCTGTCAGTTCAATCTGCTTCATCATGAACGTTTAATCCAGAAGATAGATAATGTACAGCATACACTTAACAGCCAGATTAATAATAATTTTAACGGAAAAAAGCAGATACCGTATAATCAGAACTATACATATAACGGATTTGAATTTGAATATGAAATAAAACGTGGAGATATTGAAGATTCTACAGGAAATACATATACTACTGAAAAAAGACAGTCCAATACTGCACTTGAAGGGACAGATCATGTCGGACTTATAAAATATATGTACGGTATAGCCGGAATTTCTACGGGAGCCTTTAACGAGCTTGAGCTGGAAGATTTTGCAGCTATGACAAAATATCAGCTGAAACAGGGAATGCCTCTCAGACCGGGAGACCTTATTATTATGAATTATAAAAACAACGGTTCTATTGATACAGTCGGTCTGGTTTATCAGGATGTAAACGGTCAGCTGAAAATGCTGGAAATGGGAGGAAATATGTATGAAGAAGGTTCAAGCGTAAAATCTTCCATACCGATGACGGATGCCAATAATACGGCATATGTAGTGCCTTTTGAAACAATTATGAACAAGGCTTACTCTGTTGAAGATGATACGGATATAAGAGAATTGAGAGATGTAAAGGAAAGCGTACACAGCAGAGGGAAAATATTGAATCTTCCTTCAAATAATCCTAAGATAACTGTTTACAGTCCGCCGAGAAATCAGACTTATCTTGCTTATAACGGATTTACTTCTGCGGACCCTATTGCTGAAGCTACGGAAAATATTAATCAGGAAAATATAATTAAAGAAATTACGGAAATGACGGGAAACTTTTTTTCAACTGCCAATAAAGGAATGGCAGGATTTTCAGCCCTGATTATGGCTATTATGGTATTTCTGATTACAATAAATGTCCTGTGGACAGTTTTTAAAGGGGGACTTCACGGTTCGGTAGAAGAAATTGTAAAAAGCATTTTGGGTCAGATTGCACAGAAGGCTCCGTACTTTGTTTTTGTGGCACTTTATCCCGTACTGATGAAAAATGTAATAATGCCCTTGTTTTTACATAAACTTCCGACGCACCTTTTCGGAGAGTTTATAAAAGTGAGTAAAATTTCAATGGAAAACGGGAAATATGTGACATATTCCGATCTGATAATACATATTGTAAAAAAAGGTATGCCTCTTATTTTGGGAACGTTCGGTGCCGGAGTTATGAAACAGAAAGAGTCCATAGGAGGTTTGTTCAAATTTTTCAGTACAATATGGAAAGTTATAGGAGGGTGGTTTTCTGGAGATACTTCAGTACTTGATAATGCATGGCAAACATTCGGACTGCTTTTCTCGATTTCAAGAGTAATAATGCAGACAGTAATTTTCAGACCTATTACTTCCCTTGCAGGACTTATGACTATAATAACTTTACTTAATATTGCACTGAATGTATTTTTAAGTTCATTGACATTTATAATTTCAACATCAGTAGGGCTTTTCTATATGATATTCGGAATGACAGATATAACAAAGTCAAAAGCTCTAAATACATTACAGATAATTGTAAGCGGATTTTTGCAGTATCTTGTAAATTTCGGAGCAATAATTGTTCTTGCAATGGTAATAGAAATAATCGGAATGGCTTCATTGGGAGTAATATTAACACCGTTTAATTTTGTCAACACTATTAAAGTTTTCTTATGCATAAGTATTATTCAGAGTGTAGTGAAGCAGGTGGGAGTATCAATTGCGATTAACTTCTAAATAAAATAAATAAAAATTTTTAATATTGGAAAAATAAATTAATTAATAAAAAGATATAAAACCTTAAATGACAAAAGAAAATTACAGTAATTGATACTTTTTTTGAAAATTGCTTTTTTCTTCTGAATGAGGTATAATTAATTATATATAAAAATGAGGAATTACCTCATTCTCAAACTTCTATTATGAAGAATGAAACAAGGCTTTTTAAGAAAATGAAATAAATATTTTTTATGAAAAGGAGGCGAAATGAAAATAAAAGGGAAAAAATTAATAAGAATAAGTAATTTTATCTTAATATTATTTATTTTTATGAGTGCAGTTTCTTTTGCAGATGCGAACTCCGATGCCTTTGCACAGGTATTTAAGGAAGCTTCAAAGCAGGGAGGGAGTATAATAGGCAGAG
>JAUNKI010000102.1 GCA_030532815.1 Leptotrichiaceae bacterium | reverse complement strand
TAAAAATATATAATATTTATAGTCAGAGAATTATTTTTGATTTATGAAACAGCTCCCTCCACTACTCAATCTGATTATTTACAAACCTTTATTTCATCACTTTATCAATTACTCCTCCACCTAAACATTCCTCACCTTTATAAGCAACCACTATCTGTCCGAGAGTAACAGCTTTCTGAGGTTTATCAAATATTACTTCATATTCCTTTTCATTTAATTTTGTAATAACCGCTTCGGTGTCATTCTGTCTGTATCTGAATTTTACGGTACATTTCAAAGGAAAGGAAATTTCATCAGGATTTATAAAGTTGAAATCAGTAGCCGTCAATCCTTTGGAATATAGCACTGAATTATCCCCCTGTGTAACAATAAGTTCATTTGTTTTCAGGTTTTTATCCACTACAAACCACGGCTCTCCTGTTCCTTCTTTAGTATTCCCTATTCCTATCCCTTTCCTCTGACCGATTGTATAGTACATGAGCCCGTTATGTCTACCCAATACCGTTCCTTCAGTATTTACAATATTTCCTTTTTCGGCAGGAAGATATTTACTCAGAAATTCATTAAAATCCCTTTCTCCGATAAAACATATACCCGTACTGTCCTTTTTCTTTGCAGTTTTCAGATTATATTTTTCAGCTATTTCCCTTATTTGAGGCTTAGTATACTCACCTATGGGAAACAGTACTTTTTCCAGCTGTTTCTGATTCAGCTGACAGAGGAAATAAGTCTGATCCTTATTGTCATCTACCCCTCTCAGCATTCTCGATTTTATTTTCCCGTTTTCCTCTTCATGAATTATTCTTGCATAATGTCCAGTTGCCACATAATCAGCACCTATTTTCAAAGCATAATCGAGAAATGCCCTGAATTTAATTTCTTTATTACACATTACATCAGGATTGGGCGTTCTTCCTTTTCTGTATTCATCTAAAAAATATGTAAATACTTTATCCCAATATTCTTTTACAAAATTCACCGAATAATAAGGAATTTCCAACTGTTCGGCTACGGCTATTACGTCCTTGTAATCCTCTTCTGCCATACAGACTCCGTTTTCGTCCTTTTCCTCCCAGTTTTTCATAAATACTCCGATTACATCATAGCCCTTTTCTTTGAGAAGAACTGCCGCAACCGAAGAATCAACGCCTCCGGACATTCCCAATACTACTTTTTTATTTTTCATTTTTTCTCCTTTTTTAAATATGAACAACTATTAATACTGCAACATTAATTTTTTTATAAAAAGATTGACAAACATATAAATTAAATTATAAAATTAACTGAAATATAAATTTTAAGAGGTCGGCAATGAGCAGAATAACTACCAAGAAAAACAATGTCATAAAAAAAAGTGCGAAACTTTTTTATTACAGAGGATATAAAAATACGGGACTTTCGGATATTCTAACAGAATGCGGAATACCTAAAGGCTCTTTTTATTATTACTTTAAAAATAAGGAAGACCTCCTTATTCACGTTATTCGTTATCATACTGACAATCTTATAAAATTTTTTACCTTTACTGTTGATGATCTTTCAATTTTTAAATTAAAAACTTTTTTCTATCAATACTTTACCAACATAGAACATAATAAATTTCACGGAGGAAGTCCTCTCGGAAATCTTGCCGTTGAACTTGGTGATATAAATGAAACTGTAAGAAGTGAACTTTCAAAATCTTACAATAAAATCGAAATACGTTTTTCTTATTTTCTTTCTTCCCTGAAAATGACGTATCCTGATAAATATTCAAATATAGAACCTGAAATATATGCAAGATCATTAATCTGTCTTCTGGAAGGAACTATGTTGAAAATAAAAATTGAAAAAAATAATAACTCTATTAACGACTTTCTTTCTTTTTTTGATAAAATTTTCAAATCTGCATAATATCATAATATAGAAAAAGGAGCTATTCTGAATAAAGGTCGGCACTACCTTTATTTAATTTGAAATATCTCCTTTTTTAGTAACTTCCTTTTTCCACTGAAATTATTTTTCCGTCTTCACTTACAAAAACGAGATAAAAGTTATTTTTCCCGTATAAAATTACTTTCCAGTCTCTGTATCCTTTTTTATATATTCCGACTCTTTCGGAATATATTACCTCTCCGTATTTTTTTTCCACTCCCTGAATTCCTATCTGGACAATTTCATCTTTTCCCAGAACTTCAGAATCTTTTACTTTCCTTGTTCCTGCTGATGAGCAGGAAATTAAACAGACAAAAATGAATAAAAATATATTTTTTCTTAATTTTAATAATTTATCTTGAATACACATCAATTCTTAACCTCAATATCTATATCAAAATGTATCTGTGCCTTTTCACTATCCAAATATGATATTTTTATTTCTTTTAAAACGGCTCTCGGATTTTCAATCAGAAGCCTATTAATATTTTCATTCATTTCGTCTATTTTTTCAAAGTGTTTCACTAAATCTGAAGTTTTAAATCCTTTTAACTGTAAGTAATTAAACATATTAAACATACTTTCTCCTTCAGAATTATTTTATAATTCTTTTAGTTATTAAGTCTTCATTTACATTATACCATTTTTAAAACTGAAAACAAATAACCTTTAAATAAAAATTACTTATTTTTACTCTATTACCTTTATTTCCTTTTCCTTTTTCAACTTTCTCTTTAATACTTTCTTTTAATCCCGTTATTTTTCATTCGATACACTTTTACATTCTTTCAATTTTTCATAAATTTTTTCAAGGACTTCGGAAAATAAAAGTACAGTTTTAAATCCTGCTGCTTTTATATGACCTCCTCCGTTAAATATTGATGCAATTTCATTTACATTGTACTTTTCATTGCACCTCAGACTTCCTTTTAATGTTCCGTCATTCTCTTCCCTCACAAACAGGGAAAGTTCAGTATCCTCTATTTTCAGTAGAAGCTCTGCTATACCATCAGTATCGTCCTTTTCCGCTCCGAATTCCTCCATTTTTTCTTTCGGCAGATAATAGTAAATAAATCCGTATTCTTTATCCATTACATTATTTTTATAAACATCTCCGAAAAGATTGACTTTCTTTATGTTCATTCCGAAAATAATATTGGCAATTTTATGATTGTCAGCTCCCGCTTTCATTAATTTAGAACAGATTGCAAATGTTTCCGAAGTGACATTGTCATGCCTGAAGTTTCCCGTATCATTTATTATTCCTAAATATAAAAAATCTGCAATTTTTTTTGTAATTTCAATATCAAACAGTCCTAAAAACTGATAAAGAAGCTCTCCTGTGGAAGATACGTCTTCAATATAATTTAATTCGGCATGTTCCGTATTACTTATATGGTGATCGATATTTACCGATTTTTTACATTTTTTCTTAATTTCCGCCGCTCTTCCGTATCTTTCCTCATTTGCACAGTCAAGACTTATAAATAAGTCAGCTTTTCCATCCATTGAAAAATCATCATACTTTTCTATAAACAGGCTCTCTTCAAATTTATCCATATATTTCGGTAATTTGTCATCTATAACTATTCTTACCTTTTTCAGCTCCGAAGCATTTTTTATAAATTTTCTGTTATACTCTTCTATCATCATTGCAAAAGCAATGACGGAACCTAAAGCATCACCGTCAGGATTAATGTGAGCAGTTAAAATTATATTTTCCGCTTTAAGTATTTCATTTTTTATTTCTTCAGGTGTAGAATTTCCTTTATATTTTTTCTTCATTTTTTCCAACATACTGTTATTTTCCTGCCGTTCTTACTATGTATTTATACGAGCTGCCGAATTTATTTTTCACTTGTGCTTCCATAGCACTTAAAGTTTGGGGATTATCCGTACTTATTGACACTACTCTGTACATTGTCTTTCCTGACGTACCTTTTACCGGCTGAACCGTAAAGTTTCCCCCTAACTGTGTCGCAACTTTTCTTGCTGCCGCATCTGTCTGTAAAGTGGCAACTTGCAGATACTTTCTGCCTGCCGTTTTCTTTACTGCATTTTCTTTTGCCTTTTTCTCGGCTTCTTCTTTTTCCTTTGCTTTTTTTGCAGCTTCCACTTCTTTTTTCTTTTGTGCCAGCAATTCATTCTGGATTTTTTGGGTTTCCTGTTCCTTTTTCAACTCTTCGGCTTTTTTAGCGGCTTCCGCTTCTACAGGAGGCTGACTTTCTTCTTTTATCTTATTCGTTTCTTCTTTATTTTCCGTAGTTAAAGTTTGAGACTGGCTGTTCTGCTCTGCACTTCCACTTTCTTTCTTCTCATTTTCCTGAACGCTGTTTTCCTTTTTCTGTTCATCATTATTTTCTTTTGTCTTATTTTCGGAATTATGAAAATCATTTTTTCTTATTTCAAATTCTTTTGTTACTTCATCAGTTTTTTTGTTTTTTTCTTTCATAAACTGCTTTCCCAATACGAAAGCATAGACTATAAAAGCTATTATTACTATCAGTCTTAATATTTTAAATGGATTCAAACGAAAACGCATATTTTATTTATAGTACTTTTAAATACTATGTCCTCCTCCTTATTATTATTTTAATATTTCTTTCAGTATCTCTTTGGAATTATCTGCTGCCAGTTTTACAAATCTATCATATTCCATTCCGGATTCATCGGTCAATGAATCTGAAATTGATCTTATGGCAAGAAATTTTACATTCATTCTGTAACAGACATGTGCAACAGCCGCACTTTCCATATCTACACATAATCCTTCAAAGTCATTTCCCAACTGTTCTTTTATCTCTTTTCTGCTTACAAATTTATCACCTGTCAAAATTCTTCCGAAAAATATTCTGAACTTACTGTTATTTATTTTTTCCGCCTTTTTCAATAAATCTCTATCGGATTTGAATATCCACTGTTCCATTTCGGGAATCTGTCCCGATTTATAACCAAATTCGACGACATTCACATCATACTGAATAAGATCATCGGATATTACAATATCCCCTATACCGATATTTTTACTGAGAGACCCCGCCACTCCTGAAAAAATTACCGTGTCTGTATTATATTTGTATATTAGGATTGTTGCAGTCATTGCAGCATTTACTTTTCCTATTCCCGATCGGACGAGAATGATATCTTTATTACAGAATTTCCCTTTAAAACAAATTATTCCTCCTGACATTTCTTCCTGAATATCCGTCATTTCACTTTTTACTGCCTGAGTTTCTTCAGATGTTGCACATATAATTCCTATCATAACTCTCTCCTTTTTCGGATATTTTTCTACTATTCTGCTTATTTCTGCTTATTCTGCGTAAACATAAGCATCTTTTGCTTTACATGCTTTTACATTTCCTGTTCTCAGTACTGCTCTGAATTCCCATTTTTTATTTTTATCAAGGGAGGTTGTACTATCAATTGCATCTCCTACTTTATCTCCGTTTTTATCAAAACACGGTATCTGTATACTCACATTTTCTTTTCTGCTTCCGTTATGGGATAATGAGCCTGTTACAATTGTCGTATTTCCGTCAGTTTCAACTTTTGCCTTTGAAAATCTGTATTTTGTTCCCTGTGCTTCTATTTCCCCGTCATTTCCTCCTATAATTCCTGAAATGATATTTCCTGTAGTTTTAATAACAGCTCCCGTAACCGTTCCTGCAGCTTTTATAGTTCCTCCTACCACACTCCCTGCAGCTCCTACTACTCCACATGATGAAATAATCAGAACTGTTATAAATGTTATAATTATTTTTTTCATATTTATCAAATCCTTCCATTTTATAAAATTAAAAGTTTTTCGGTTTATCTTAATCATGAACTTTATCTTACCATAAATAATATATACTTTTTATTTTATAATACTTATTTTAACATTATAATAAAAAATTTGCATTAAGTAAATATATTTTTTCATTAATAAATTAGGAAGCCCTTAAACAGGCTTCCCATTATTATCTCTACAGCAGCTGTACAGAGTTATTTTTTAAATTTATCCGACACTTTATCAGCTAAGTCTTTTGCTCCCTCAACCGTTTTATTTAAAACATCTTCCGCTCCCTTTTTTATATTCTGGGCAACTTCACTGTCTGCAAGTTCTTTAGCTTTATCCGCTGCTTTGTCAGCTAAGTCTTTTGCTCCCTCAACCGTTTTATTTAAAACATCTTCTGCCCCTTTTTTTATATTCTGTGCAAGTTCACTGTCAGCTATTTTTTTTGCCTCGTCTGTCGCTTTATCTGCCAAATCCTTTGCCCCTTCTACTGTTTTTCCCAAAGCATCTTCTGCTCCTTTTTTCAAATCATCAAAATTCATACTTAACACCTCCGGTTATTTTATCATGTTTATTATAACATTTCGTATACGAAAATAAAAGTTTTTTTATATTTTTAAATTCACGAAAACTGTTTTTACAGTTAAAGTCCTAAAAATCAATTTTCTGTTTTTAAATACTCAGCATTTTCCTTTATTTCTGTTTTTATTGCTATATTAAAAACAGTATTTTTTTAGTTCGGTATCTGTTTTTAATGTAAAAATATAGAATAAAAACTTCTTTTTCATTTCAGTTTCTGCAATTTTATCTAACCGTATATTTTCTTTCGGATACTTTTCCTTCTCTAATTAGGAAAATAACTCCGCCCTGTTTTCACTAATCACTATAATATGGAATATTTCTGCTTTTGTTACAAACTCTGGAAGGAAAATTTCCCCAAAAGATTTTTTTCCGTACAAACACAAAGTTTCCGTCAGAATTTATTCCCTGTTTCTTTAAATATTTTTTATCATTTCCGTTTTTTTCCTATATTCGCCGTTGTTTCCTTTGTCGGATTTTATCATTCCACTGTTACGGATTTTGCCAGATTTCTCGGCTTATCTACATCATTTCCTTTCAGTTTCGACAAATGATATGCCAACAGCTGGTGAATTATTATCGACAGGAAACCTGTATAGTCATCTTCTACGTCAGGTATGTAAAATACTTCATCGGCTACTTCTTCCACAAGAGTATTTCCCTCTTTTGCAATGGCTATAACATGAGCTCCTCTTGCTGCAACTTCTTTTATATTGGATACGGATTTGTCAAATAAATCCGACTGAGTAATATTTATTACTACAGGCACCCCTTCTTCAATCAGTGCTATTGTTCCGTGTTTCAGCTCCCCCGATGCAAAAGCTTCTGAATGAATATATGAAATCTCCTTTGATTTCAATGCTCCTTCAACCGCAATTACATAATCAAGACCTCTTCCCAGATAAAACATGCTTTTACAGTTTTTTATCTTATCTGCCACAGTTTCTATCCTATCTGAATATTCAAGCATTTT
>JAUNKI010000101.1 GCA_030532815.1 Leptotrichiaceae bacterium | reverse complement strand
CAAAAAGTATAGATTAGCGGATAGCAAAAGTGTAAGGACGACAATGAGTTTTCAAGGAAAGAAAAGTTGAATATAAAATAATTTGAGTCGGAAATTTTTTATCAGGGATTGTCTCATAAGTCAAAAACAATTCTCTAACTATAAGTATTATATATTTTTAGAAATTAAAAAATATTGTTTTTACTGAATTTTATAAAAATGAAAAAATTTATAGTCGGATATGTTTTTATATCTTATGAGGCAGCTCCTAAATAATATAGTAATAATTTTTCACAATCATATAGATTTCATACTTTTATTTATTTCTTCCCATACTTTATTTTTTTCGTGAGGAACACTATCCTGAACCCAATACCACCAGAAGTATCCACCGATATAATTTTTGACATATTTGGGCATGGTGTAATAATGACGTATCATTTTTATTTTACTTTCAGTTGTAGCTCCTTTACGGGTATTACCGCATTCACCTATTCCAAGTTTGGAATTCGGAAAAATAGTTTCAAGGTTATTGAAAATTTTTTTCCAGTCCGGCTGGTATCCGTTATTATCATCTTCGTAATAGCTCACAAGAACATAATCCAGATTTTTTTTCATATCATCAGGTATGTATTTTATAAGCCATTTATCCATAGGAATCTGTTGTTCTCGGGGTGCCGAATAGTAAGATGTAAGAACCGTTTTTGCATTGTTTCCCGAAATATATCTGAAAGCGGCATAGGCTTTTCCTGATATTAACTCAGGATTTTTTCCGAGCCAGTTTTCTCCATTTATTTCGTTTCCGATTTCCCATAAGTCGGTGTATTCGGACAAAGCTTCATAAGAATCTACAAATCTTTTCAGATAAGCGGAAACATTATATTTTTTCATATCATAAGAATCAACAGGTGTAGCCATAATATAAGCAACCTTATGAATTTTTTCAAACAGTTTCCTGTATTTTTCAGGAGGCGTTTCCTTTGACATGACAATACGTACGGTAGGTTTTACATCCATTGCTTTTATTGCGGCAATAATTTCTTCTGTTTTAATTTTTCCTTCCCAGCTGTCATCTACAGTAATCCCGTAAATATAAGAAGATAAGGGAATATTTTTCTTTGCTTTTGTAAATCCGTGAGAAAGAGTAAAAATAGAAATAAAGTATAAAATCATAAACAGATAGCGATTTTTGTTTATCATTGCAAATTTTCCTTTCAAAAGATTTTGTGAGTTTTTTTCAAATCGGCAACAAAACAGTTTAACTTAAATTTTATTGTCGTAAAAAATTGTTTTCCAAGTATAATGAAGTATAATAAACATTTTTAAGTGTTGAAAATTTTATAGCCGATAGCAGAAGTGTGAGGCAGACTTGGAAAAGTTTAAATATTTTATTAAAACAAAAAAACGATATTAAACGGTATTTATTATTTATCGCAATTTATCATTCTGAAACATCATAAATATAATGAAGATTAGGGAATTTTATATTTAATCCGTTTCGGAATTAATAAAAAGTGATTATAAAAATACAGCTGTAATACCGATTTTTCGTTTAATAAATATTTAAAAAAATTAAAAATAAATAAAATTAATCTCTGTCTACTTCCCAATCCAGTATTTCACCGGTTACGGCATCAATGTCAAACTCGTATTCGGCATAGTTGTAAATTATTTTCCCTTCGTAGACAATTTTTCCGTTTTCACGATCAAGATGCAGTTTTACTATATGATTTTTATTAGCTCCCGGAATTTTGGATAAAGCTATTTCTTTCGCTTTTTCTTCTCCGATATAATTTTTTCTGTTTATTTCCGAACGGCTGATCATTTTTTTTGAAGGATATATTTTCACAGTATTCCCTATATCCTTATGACTGTAACTTAATATTTCACCCGTATTCGCATCAATATCATATTCATATTTCTTTTTATCCGTATAAAACTCAATTTCATAAACAAGTTTTCTGTTTTCTCTGTCCAGTTTTATTTTTGAAATTTTTGCATCTTTTTCAGCTGTTTTTGAATGGGAAAGAGCGACTTTTTTTGCTTTTTCCACAGAAATTTTTATATCCGTATTGGAAAATTTTATTTTATTTCCTCTATATCCGTCTGCATAAGTATTAGTATATATAATTGTACCTAATACAAGTATTCCGAGCAAGCCCGTACTTAAAAATTTATTTTTCATTTTATTTTCTCCTTTCATTTTTTAAAAAGAACTGAATACAGTTTCTTCTGACTTCAAAATATTACCTTTTAAAGCATCAATAGTAAATCTGTAATCTTTTCCGTTATAAATTGCACGCCCCTTATATATAGGTAAATCATTTTCTTTTTCTATTTTCATTTCGTATATATCCGAGTTTTTAGCCCCTGATATTTTTTCTAAAATAATTTCTGCAACTTTTTCATTTCCGATAAAATTTTTATTTGATATAAGATAATCTCTGCTTGTCTGAGAGTAATTCAGTATTTTTCCGCCGTTTGAACTTACAAGATAATTGTAATCATTACTGTCCGAACGGAATATGATTTTATAGACAAGCTCCTTATCCCGCTGTTCCATCAGTATTTTTGTAACATCTGCAGTTTCTTTATCTAGTCCTGCATGGGCAAGGACAATTTCTTCGGCTTTTACGAAAGTAATCTGAGGAATGTTATCAATTACTTTTTTATATTTGATTTTTGTACTTTGAGGTTCACGTCTTTTTTTTACAGTGTTTTTTTTATTTCCGGTAGTACTTTTTTTTGTTCCTGCTGCAAAAACAGCAGTTCCTAATATGATGATACAGAGCAGTATCGTCATTGAAATTCTATTTTTCATAGGGTTACCTCCTTTTCCGCAGTTTAATTAATCTCTGTCTACTTCCCAGCTTATAACTTTTCCTGTAACTGCATCAATATCAAATTCATATTCGAGACCGTTATAAATTATTTTTCCTTCATAAACGATTCTTCCGTCTTCACGATCGAGCTGAAGTTTCACTACATGACGGCTTTTTGCTCCCGGAACTCTTGCAAGTGCTATTGATTTTGCTTTACTTTCCCCTATATAGTTACTTTGGCTTTTAGCAGAAATATTTGAGTATACTGTTTTTGTAGTTTTATTTCCTAAAGCTGAAAATGACAGTAACATTATCCCTAATAAAGTTATTTTTAATACTTTGTTTTTCATTTTTTATTCCTCCGAATTATTTTATATTTTTTCAAATGATTTTCTTCAAAGATATTATAGCATTAAAACATTAAAGAAAAATGAGAACTTTAATGTTTTTGATTTTTTAGATTAATTTCAGCATTTAAAGGTATTTCAAATGTAAATATACTTCCTTTTCCGATTTCACTTTGTACGGAAATTTTTCCTCCGTGAGCTTCAATGATACGTTTTACCATTGATAATCCCAATCCTACATTATCTCCTGTCCGTGAAGTGTCAACCTGAAAAAATCTCATCCATATTTTATTAATATTTTCTTCGGCAATACCTATTCCATCATCAGAAATATTTCCGATAAGGTTGTCGTTATCTTTAAATAGCTCCACAATAATATTTCCGTTTTTCTTTCCGTAGGAAACGGCATTGGAGATAAGATTTATAAGAACTCTCATAATCATCATTTCGTCAGCTGTCATATGTATGTCAGGTTCTATTTTTTCGGTAATTGTAATATTTTTTTTCTCAGCCGTAATTTTTTGGGAATCAATGACCATTTCGGCAAGTTCGCTTATATTTATAGTTTCTGGATTAAGTTTCTGATGTCCTCTGTCTATTCTTGCCAAAGTCAGAAGTCGGGAAATAAGAGCGGACATTTTTCTGGCTTCCTGTAAAACTATATTCAGGATACCTTTAGTCTCATCCAGTGACGACGAGTATTCCGTTCCGTATTCAGACTGGGAAATAATAACCGATATAGGAGTTCTTAATTCATGGGAAACATCTGAAGTAAACTGAACTTCATTTTCAAAAGAATTCTGCAGACGGTCAAACATTGTATCGAAAGTATTTGCAAGGGAATAAATTTCATCATTTCCCTGACCGATATTTATTCTTCTGGATAAATCATTTCCTTCGTTTATTTTTTCTGCGGCACTCCTTATTTTTTCAATAGGTCTGAAAGCATTTTTAGTTATAATGTATCCATTTATAGCTGAAAATATAAGGAAAAAAGGAGAAATTACAAGGGAAATAAAAATTATGGTTTCGAGTACTCCTTCGGACTCTGAAGCCGGAGTAACTCCCCTTACCCATACATTTCCGTATTTATCATAATGTTTTTTAAGTTCGTAAATATACCATTTTTTATTTTTATGTTTTACTGATTTTATTATTTTGTCGGAAAATATTTTTTCATCCTTGAAATTTAAAGGATAATTGCCGTAAATAAAACCCGAATCATCGTAAATTGCTATATGGACATTGTTATTAAATATTTGAAGGTCTGCATCTATTTCAATTCCGTCTCCGTAAAAATCGATTTCCTGAGCAGCATTGGCGACAGTCTGTTTTAGATTGTCGTATACCGAGTTTCGGATGATATTTTCACTTATATAGAAAATGATACCGAGAAATATTATTATAAGACCTGTCATAAGGCTCATATACCAGAAAGTTATTTTCATTTTAATAGACAGTTTACTCATTTTCCTCCTTTAATATATAACCCGCTCCCCTCACTGTGTGGATAAGTTTAGGGGTAAAGCCGTCATCTATTTTTTTTCTCAGATATCTTATATATACATCTATTACATTTGTTCCTCCTTCATAATCATAATTCCAGACGTGCTGTTCTATTTTTTCCCTTGACAGGACTTTCTCCTTATTTCTTATCATATATTCAAGAATTGTAAATTCACGGGCGGAAAGTTTAATTGAAGTACCGTTTCTTATTACTGTTCTTGAATCCAGATTTACACTCAGATCCGCTAAAGTGAATATATTACTGGCATTATCCGAAGTACGTCTCAGCATGACACGTATACGTGCCAGCAGCTCATCAAATGAAAAAGGTTTTACGAGATAGTCGTCAGCTCCGTGATCGAGTCCTTTTACTCTATCTTCAATGCTGTCACGTGCAGTTAAAAGGAGTACGGGAGTTTTAATATTTTCAGAACGGATTTTTTTCAGAACTTCAAAACCGTTCATTTCAGGCAGCATAACGTCTAAAATGACAGCATCATATTCAACGGATAAAATATATTCGAGAGCTTTTTTTCCATCAAAGCAGCTGTCCACTCCGTAATGTTCCATTTTAAGCTTTTTTACGATTATGTCGTTCAGATTTTTTTCATCTTCAACTATGAGTATTCTCATTATTTTGCCTCGCTTTCTTAATTTTTTTAATAATATTATCGGGAAGATAAATCTTAATAACGGATTTTTTCTTTGAATGGTATTTAACATATAGTTCCAATTCATCGTTGGAAAATTCAAAAACATCCTGATCTTTGAAAAATCGTATATTTTTTAAATTCAGCGGTCCCGCAGTATATTGGAGTATGTCTATTTTAGGATAGTGTATTTTAATAAAATTTATATTCTGCATAAGAATATTATGCAGTATTCCAGGAGACTTCACAGTTTCATTTATATTTATATACAGTTTGAGTTTGTTTGCGGCAAGATCAAGAAGCAGAGCCTTTTTCAATTTTTTTTCAAAGTTTTCCGAAGAGTTGTTTTTCAAATAATCTATGTTGTCATATACATATTTATGTCCCCTTTTTACAGAGTAAAGTAGAAAGAGATTGTAAATTTCTTCGGGATTTTCCACCCTGTCTTTTACAAGTTCAAGCATTTTATAAATTGTATCATCGTACAGGATAGGAATCTGTTTGGATTTCCTTATTGTAAAGTTAATCGATACGATTTTATTACTCGCTTTTGTTCCCGACTTTATTTTTTTATATTTAATATGAAAATCCGTGAAAGTATTTATGTCGAAAACAGCTTTTTTCAAAACGTGTTTTTCAAAGTCAAAAAATCTTTTATACTTGTCCGTGGAATTCAGATATACTTTCAGAGAACTTAAAGGTAAAGTAAATTCTTTTCTGTTGTCTGACATTTTTATTATATTGCTGTAAAGGTTAAAGGAAAATGCATCTTCCATAAATATGAATTTTTCAATTTCCAATAGAGAAAATATATTTTTCTGATTGGAAAAACAGTATTTAAATTCTTCGGTAAAAAAAATCTGACAGAAATTCATACTTAAAATAAAAGAAGAAATTAAAGCAAAAATCCCGGAGTATTTTCCTGATTTGGTCGATATATCAAAAAGAATATGTTTTTCAGTAAGTTTTTTCAAAAAATTTCCGAAATCTTCTATAGAGGAAAGTTCCAAAACGGATACCATTTCGTTCAGTTCTATTTCCAGTTTATTTAAAGATTTCGGGTTGGAAATAATTTTAAAAAAAATCAGTTTCAGAAAGAGTCTTTCCTTTTTTGTTATTTTTTTTGAAAAATTAATATTTATATCGTTTTTTACAGAATTTATAATACTTTGGGAAAAATATATATCTTTCAATTTATCCGTCCTCCTAAAAAGCGAAATAATTTTTTTCTATATTCGTTATATATTTATATAAAATTTTAATATAAATTAATAAAATAAAACTATACGAAAAAATAGATCTGTTTTTTCGTCTTTTAATTATTATATTGTAAATAAAGAAAAAAATCAAGATAAAAGAAAATAATTATATAAATAATCGGATGATAATTATTAAAAAAAATGTTTTTGACAAAAGAGGAAATATGGGATATACCAAGGTTATAGAATACAATAAAATCAGGTACAAAAATATTTAAATTTTAGGAGGTAATTTTTTATGTTGAAAAAAATTCAGCGTTTTGGAGGAGCAATGTTTACTCCTGTACTGTTCTTTGCCTTTGCAGGGTTAGTAGTGGGGCTGACTTCGGTATTTAAAAATCCGGGAATAATGGGAAGCATTGCAAATCCTGATACACAATGGTTTAAATTCTGGCAGCTTATAGAAGAAGGAGGATGGACGGTATTCAGACAGATGCCTTTGCTGTTTGCAATAGGACTTCCGGTAAGTTTGGCAAAAAAAGCCAATGCGAGAGCATGTCTGGAAACGTTTGCACTGTACTGTACATTTAATTATTTTGTAAATGGTTTTCTGACTTTATGGGGATTCGGAGTGAATTTTGATCAGGAAGTCGGAGGAACAAGCGGACTTACAATGATTGCAGGGATAAAAACACTTGATACAAGTCTTATAGGGGCAATTGTAATTGCAGGAATAGTTGTTTATCTCCATGATAGATTCTTTGATACAAAAC
>JAUNKI010000100.1 GCA_030532815.1 Leptotrichiaceae bacterium | reverse complement strand
TTGGAAGTTTTTTGGTTCAACCTTTTTTGCAAAAAAGGTTGATATGACGGCGATGAGTCCTCACGGAAAAAAGTTGAGTTGGCAGTTTTTTGTCAAACTTTTTTTCAAAAAAGTTTGGATTAAGCCGATAGCCGAAATATGAGGGTAATGATACACCCTCATAAAATATTTTTATTCAAAATTTTCAATATATTTTTTTCCTTTTTTGATTTGCATTCTGACATTTTCAGAAGAAGTCCCTCCGTAGGAATTTCTTTTATTAACACAGCTTTCCAAAGTAATTTCATTAAAAATATCATTTTCAAATATATCTGAAAATTTTTTAAATTCTTCCAGCGTCATTTCCTCGATATCCAGATTTTTATTTTCACAATAAGAAACAATTTTACCGGAAATTTCATGTGCTTTTCTAAACGGAACATTTTTCTTTGCGAGATAATCGGCAACATCTGTCGCATTTAAAAATCCTTTTTTCCTTATTAATTTTTAAAGTGGCAAGCATTTCATAAAAAATTTCAATTGAAATTTTAATAGTATCAATAGAATCAAATATACTTTCCTTATCTTCCTGCATATCTTTATTGTAAGCTAAAGGAAGAGCTTTCATTGTAGTCAGTAAACTTATGAGATTTCCATATATTCTTCCTGTTTTTCCTCTTATAAGCTCAGGAATATCGGGATTTTTCTTTTGAGGCATAATGGATGACCCTGTAGAAAAAGCATCATCGGGAGTTATAAAGGAAAATTCGGATGTACACCAGATAATAATTTCTTCGGAAAATCTTGAAAGATGCATTGATATCATTGAAATAATAAAAGAAAGTTCAATGATAAAATCACGGTCACTTACAGAATCAAGACTGTTTTCGGTAGGTTGGGAAAATCCTAATTCTGAAGCGGTGAAATGTCTGTCAATATTGAAAGTGGTCCCTGCCAATGCTCCGGCTCCCAAAGGCATTTCATCAGTTCTTTCAAGAAAATTTTCAATTCTTGATATATCCCTTCTGAACATTTGAAAATAAGCCATAAGATAATGGGAAAACAGTATAGGCTGTGCTCTCTGAAGGTGTGTATATCCCGGAATAATAACATCTTCATACTTTTCAGCCATATTTATAAGATTTTTTTCCATATTAATCAGTAATTTTTTTATTTCTTGGGCTTCTTTCATAGCATACATTCTAATATCAAGAGAGACCTGATCATTTCTGCTTCTGGCAGTATGAAGTTTTCCTGCTGTTTCTCCTATTATTTCTGTAAGTCTTTTTTCAATAGCCATATGTATATCTTCATCTTCAATTTTAAATTTAAAAGTTTCTTTTTCAATTTCATCTTTTATCTGTAAAAGTCCCTTTTCAATTGCTTTCTGTTCTTTTTCCGTAATTATATTCTGTTTTGACAGCATTTTACTATGAGCTATACTTCCTTTTATGTCTTCCTTATACAGCCTTTTATCAAAAGTAATAGAAGCATTGAACTTTTCGAGCAGCTTGTCGGTAGTTTTTGTAAAACGTCCTTCCCACGGTTTTTTCATAAATTCCTCCATTATTTGAATTATTTTTTAATTATATCATACACGGATGATTTTTTTAAACAGAAATTTTGCTGTTTTTATTGGAAAAAAATAAAAAAATTTGAAATTATAAATTGATTAATATTTTAAAAAGTAGTAAAATATAATATTAAATAAAATATTATAAAATATTTTAGATAAAAGGCGGGGATTTTTTATGAAAAAAATAAAAACAGGTGTTTTGTTTCTGTTATTTTTTTGCTGTATGTCAAGTTGTTACAAAAAAAGCGGAATGGAAAATGAAAAAGAAAAAAAAATTAAAAAAAATTCAGAGTTTGAAAATAAGGAAAAAGAAAAATTAATAACAATAGCTTCTTTTAATGCCATGAGATTAGGAGAAAAAGAAAAAAATTATGAAGTAATGGCGAAAATAGTATCAAAATTTGATTTGACAGGAATAGAAGAAGTTATGAATGAAAATGGTCTGAAAAAACTTAAATCACATCTTATAAAACTTACAGGGGAAAAATGGGAATATATAATATCCGAAACAGGTGTAGGGAGTGAAAATTATAAGGAATATTACGGATATGTTTATAAAAGCGGAAAAATTCAGGAAGTAAGGAAAGTCGGATTTTATAAAGAAAAGAATAAAAATGAGTTTATGAGGGAACCTTACGGGGTATATTTCAAATCCGGAAATTTTGATTTTGTATATGTAATCTGTCATTCTATTTTTGGAGATAATGAAAAACAGAGATTAATTGAAGCGGGAAATTATTCCGATGTGTATGAATATTTTTTGAATATAACAGGAGAAAGTGATATAATAATAGCAGGTGACTTTAATGTACCTGCAGACAGTATTGCATTTAAAGATTTATTTCTGAAAAACAATGTATCGTATATTTTAAATCCTGAAAATAATTTAACTACAATTTCAGATAAAAAATTAGTGAACTCATATGACAATTTTTTCATAAATAAGGAAAAAACCCGAGAATATACGGGAAGATACGGAGTATACAACTTTTTGAAAAATAACAACAATGAAGTAAAAAAATATGTTTCAGATCATTTATTAATATTTTCGGAATTTTCAACTGAAAATGATCTGGATTGAACAAAATAAAGGAGAATTATGGACAGTAAAGTAAAAACAATATATAAAAAAGTATTTACAATAGGACTGCCGGTTTCATTTGAAAATATGATATACAGTCTTATGAATTTTATTGACGTATTTATGGTCGGAGTAAAAGATCCTGTACTTGGACTGGGAACTGCCGCTGTGGCGGGATTAGGCTTTGCCAATCAGATTTTTATGATTTTTATAGTTTCTCTTTTCGGCATGAACAGCGGAGGAGGAATACTGGCGGCACAGTATTTCGGAAGCAGAGATTACAAAAATTTGAAAAAATGTTTAGGAATTACTATTGTCGTAGGTTTTCTGTTTTCAATATTATTTCTTATTTTAGGGCTTAAAATACCTGAAAATATTATAGGAATTTTTACTGACGATAAAGAAGTGATATCTCTCGGAGGGAGATACCTCAGAGTTGTCGCGTGGACTTATCCTTTAATAGGAGTGGGATTTGCATTTAATATGCAGCTGCGTGCCATAGGAGCGACGAAGCATTCTCTTTATTCAAGCATAATAGGGCTGTTTATTAATGCATTTACAAATTATACTCTCATTTTCGGAAATTTCGGATTTCCTGCAATGGGAGTGGAAGGAGCGGCTGTTGCTACTGTATTTTCAAGGGTAGTAAGTACACTATATGTAATATTTATGATATACAGACTGAAACTTCCCATTGCGGGAACTTTTTCCGAATTGTTCGGTTTTTCATGGAAATTTGTACAGAAAGTCATGAAAATATCTCTGCCTGTATTCGGGCATGAAATAATGTGGGTTTTGGGAGTAAGTACATATGTTGTAATATACGGAAGAATGGGAACCGAATCTGCGGCTTCCATACAGATAGTAAAATCAATAAGTAATCTTGTATTTACACTTATATTCGGTCTGTCAAGCGGGACTTCGGCTATAATAGGACATGAAATAGGAGCGGGAAATGAGGAGAATGCGTATAAATATGCAGTGGAGTTATTAAAAGCGGCAATGATACTCGGAGTAATAATTGCACTGTTTGTTAATGTGACAAGTCCTTTAGTACTGAAAATAATGAAAGTGGATCCGAAACTTTATTCTTTGACCCGACAGATTATAATGTCCGAAACAATACTGATAATAACCAAAACTGCAGGAACTCTTTTAATTGTAGGAATACTGAGATCAGGAGGAGATACATTGTGGACTATGTTTGCAGATCTGCTTCCGTTATGGCTGTTTGCCATTCCTCTGACATATATGGCAGGAATAAAAATGGGACTTCCGGTAGCAGCAGTATATCTGTTTTCAGGAAGTGACGAAATGCTTAAAGTGTATCCTTGTCTTAAAAGACTGAAAAGCAGGAAGTGGATAAACAATCTTGTAAGAAATCATTAACTTAGGGAGAAAATGATGAAATTCAAAAACAATTTAAAATACAGAAATATAAGAAAATATTTATTTTCAATATATGCTTTTCTGGCAGTATCATGTTCGACAATAAAAACGCCTCCTCCGGGTGTAAACTATGAAAGTCCGTTAAGGAAAAGTCAAAATGTGGATTTTCATTATGACCTGACTTATCTGGATAAGGACGGAAATATTAAATATGACAGAAATTTATGGGAAGCAACTTATAAAATAATTGACAATGCAGAGGACTATCTCATTATAGAAATGTTTCTGTTCAATGATATTTACAATAAGGACAAGGAGAAGTTTCCCGAATTTGCCAAAGAATATATTAAAAGGCTTATAAAAAAACAGACTGAAAATCCCGAACTGAAAATATATATATTGACAGATGAAAATAATAATTTATACGGTGCATTTGAGCATCCATTTTTAACAGAGATGAAACGGAACGGTATAAATGTCATAATAGTGGACATATTTAAGCTGAAAGATACTTTTCCGTGGTATTCGCCTATTTGGAGAAGTGCCGTAAAACCTTTCGGAAATCCTCAGAATAAAGGATGGATAACTAATTTTTACGGTCCTATGTGGCCCAAGCTGACATTGAGAAATTTATTGAGAGCATTGAATGTAAAAGCCGACCATAAGAAAGTGTTTCTAAATGAAAGAGAGGTTGTAGTTTCCAGTGCAAATATTCATGATCCGAGCTACTTTCATGAAAATATAGCTGTTTACGCAGACGGAGATATAACAGGAGACGTACTTAACAATTTAAAGCTTGTTGCCGAATTTTCCGATTCGGAAATTAATGTAGAAAGTAAAAGTAAAGAAAACAACAGTGATTTTTCTTCTCCTGAATTTAAGGCAATGGATAATACAGTGAAAGTAAGTGAAAAAAATACGGAAAATAATGAAATAACCGATACTGAAGGAAAAAGTTATGAGATACAGTATATTTCCGAAGGAATTATAGGAAAATATATGGACAGTGATATTGACAGCCTCCAATCGGGAGATGAGCTTATAATGGGAATGTATTTTCTGGCTGACAAAAATGTAGTCAATAAATTAATAAAGGCTGCAAATAGGGGAGTCAAAATAAGACTTATACTGGACAGAAGCAGAGACGCCTTCGGAATGAGTACTAACGGTCTTCCCAATAAACCCGTATCCAAAAAACTGAAGAAAAAGACAGGAGGAAAAATTGAAATAAAGTGGTATTTTACCAATAATGAACAATATCACACTAAGATTACTCTAATGAAAAAAACAGACGGAAGTGTTATAATATCAGCAGGTTCAGCCAATCTGATAAAGAAAAATATAAGAGGGTATATAATGGATGCTAATTTTAGAATATTAACTGATGAGAATTCAAAATTAACGAAAGATATATATGCCTATTTTGACAGATTGTGGGACAATAAAGACGGAATATTTACAATAAATTTTGAAGATGAGCCTACAACAAGCGGATTTTCAGATTTTATGTATAAGATTTTAGACGCGACGCAATTAGGTTCATTTTAAAACAAAACTATAAATAAGGTGATGAGAGTGAAAAAAAAGGTATTTTTTCTATTATTGGTTATTGCAGGAGCATTTTCCGTATCATGTTTTAAAAATAAAAAAGAAGAAAAGTCTCAGGAAAATAAAGAAACTAACAATTATTCTTCAGAAAATATAAATAATACTTCTTCAGTAAGCGGAGATATTTTCAATTTAGGAAAAGACAATAATGAAAAACAGGAAAATAACGGGCAAGGGAAATTGGAAAATCTGACTCCTGAAGAGCAGAAAAGTCTAATTGACAACAAAATAGATCCGTCAAAGGTTTCTCAGGCTATAAAAGATGCTGAAAACGGTAATAAGGAAGCCATTCTTTCTTTGGCACATCTTTATTACGGATTGAAAGATAATGTCAAAGTAAAAAAATATTTACAGATGGGAATAGACAGAAATTATCCCGAAGCCATATATAATATGGCAGTATTACTGAAGGAAGAAGGAAAAACTGCAGAAGCGGAAAAACTTATGGCACGTCTGCCGAAAAATGCGGCAAACGGTCAATTGCCTCCGGGAGCACAGGCTTATAATAAAGGAGTCGGATTTATTAAATCCAAAAATTATAAGGAAGCCAAAATACAGTTTGAATCTGCGTACAGACAGGGGATAAAAGAAGCGGATATTCAGATTGCTCTTTTAAATAAACAGACAAAAAATTATGATGAAGCTGTAAAATGGTTTAAATTGGCGGCAAATCGGGGAATAAGGGAAGCAAATTTTGAAATAGGAGCCATACTGTTTGATACCGGACGACAGGTTGAAGCAAGACCGTATCTTACAAAAGCTTATAATGCAGGAAATAAAGCTCTGGCTATGCCTATAGCTATTTCGTATCATAAGGAAAATAACATAAATGAAGCACTGAAATGGTATAAAATAGCAGCTAAAAACGGTGATAATGATGCAAAACAGACGGTAGCCGAAATTGAAGGAAATAAAAGTGCAGTCGGAAAATCAGGAGTAAATCAGTTTTTAAATTCTGAAAAGCAGAAACCCAGTCTGACAGATAATACTTTGTCACAGACGAAAAAAACTGAAAGTACTCCGAATACGAAAAAATTGTCGGAAAACAACAGTAAAAGTAATTTAAGTGCTACATCAACGATAAACAGAAATGCAAAGCAGAGTACTGCGAAAGAGAAGCAGAATTATAATGTTGAAATTGAGGAAATAACAAACAGTAGAGTAAATGAATTTAAATAAAATAGTTGAATAAGGAGTTTTAAGCTCCTTATTTTAGTTCAGGTGGTTTTGTTAAAAATGACAAAAAATTTCTTCTATGCTTTTATACTTACAAAAAAAAATATCAAAGTCTTTCCGGAATTGTTTCGTAAAGTATAAAAATAGAATCGATTATAAATTTTATATATTTTTATAAAATCAGTAAAAATAATATTTTTTAATTTTTAAAAACATATAATGCTTATAGTTAGGAAATTATTTTTGACTTATGATATAGTTTTGGCAAAAACTGCCGACAAAAATTTTTTTTCATGAAAACTCATAGTTATCCTTACATTCATATTATTAATTATTTTTAACATTCAGAAACATTTATTATATTTAGAATAGTACGAATTTATTTACAAAAAAGATAATCAGAAATATTCAAATTTTTTTTGAAAAAATTTGACAAAAAATTACCGGTTCAAATTATTTTATACTTGAAAATACTCGATTTACTAAAAAAAGTAAACTCATTATATTTAGATAATAATTTTTTTATGCTCATTCCCTTATTTTTTATAAAATAATTTGAATATCGGATTTTTACTCATATTTGAAT
>JAUNKI010000099.1 GCA_030532815.1 Leptotrichiaceae bacterium | reverse complement strand
TGATTTTATAAAAATAGAAAATATATAAAGTTTATGATTAAATATGTTTTTATACTTTATGAGACAGCCCCAGCTCTTTTAAACAATATATATTTAACATAGTATTTTAAAACAGATTTAATTTAAATTATAAATCGTTATTTAAAATGTTTTCAGAAATAACAGAATATGTAAAAATGTACGGACCGATATATTTTTCATTTTTATGGTAACGGTCCTGCCGGCACTAATTGAGATATTATACTTAATTTACGGAGCAATTGTATATAAAATTTATAAATTACCGTATACTCAATTCGTGATGTAACTCTGTATTTTAATTTCAAAGAAAATTTCTGTATATTACTTATGTTGTATATGTTTTTTATGGCATATTCAGATACTCAAGTGCTTTTTTATATTTTTCAGCTCTTTCATAGTCTTTTTCAGTTGGACACATTATTCTGCTCAAATCCATATTATGCTTTAAATCTGCTATTTTCACTTTTTTTGCTATTTCATTATTTTTAACTGATTCCAGATATTTAAAATATTCCAATATTCCTGCCCGCTTTTTTTAGTGATGATATTGACAGCTTCAATTATTTCAGGATTGAATTTCATAGCTTTCAGATTATCAATAGTCAATTCAGTGTCTTCTATAATGTCATGTAGTAGAGCTGTTATTTTTTCATTGTATCCTTTCACATTCAGCATGACATTTATCGGATGCCAGACATATCTTTTTCCTGATTTGTCCTTCTGTTTCCAATGTTTTGTCATACATAATATAAATGCTCTTATTAACATCATAGTATGTTACCGATGACTATTTAGCAGTCCTACAGTATTTCTGACTTCCTCCATTTTTATGGAAGCAACCGACCGTGCTTTGAAAGCACCGCTTTTTAAAATTTCATAAACATAATCCATATTTTTTTCAAGCTGTTCACGCTTTTCTCTGAAAGGAGTAAAATAATCCATAAATTTATCGAATAATTCATTTTTAGCATGTCCGTACCCGAAATTTCCTGCCAGAAATTTTTCTTTCAGTTCTTCAACTTCTTTTTCAGTATCAAAAAGAGAATATAGTTTTGTTATATTTTTATCAGGATTTTTATGATTATCAAGGGGCGTGGAATCTGTTACGATACTCATAATCTGTTTTTTTATTTCTTTTTTCGGAATAAACATATTAATAATATTTCCGTATGATTTACTCATTTTATCTCCGTCTACGCCAGGAACTACGGCGAGATTTTCGACTATTTTTTCCTGTGGAAGTTTAAAAATTTCTTTTCCGTAGGTTTCATTAAATTTAACGGCAATGTCCCTCGTAATTTCCAGATGCTGTTTCTGATCCTTTCCTACCGGAACAATATCAGGTTCGTACATTAATATATCCGCAGCCATCAGAACAGGATACGTGAACAGTCCCACATTGGGTTTGATGCCTTTGGCAACTTTATCCTTATAGGAATGTGCCCTTTCAAGAAGCCCCATAGGAGTAACATTTGCCAGTATCCATGAAAGTTCCGTATGCTCAGGAACATCAGATTGTAAGAATATTGTTGATTTTTCAGGATCAAGACCTAAAGCAAGATAATCAAGAATAGCATCTATTGTATTTTTTTTCAGACTTTCTTCGTCAGGTGATGAAGTAAGGGCATGATAATTTGCAAGGAAATAAAATCCTTCATATTTATCCTGAAATTCGACAAACTGTTTTATTGCCCCGAAATAATTTCCTATATGGAGAATGCCGCTCGGCTGAATGCCTGATAAACTTCTCATAAAAAACCTCCGTTATGTGTAAATGATGTAATCGGAGTTATCTTAATAAGTCGAACGGTAATTTACAGTTAATATGCATTTTAAAAAGTTGCAAACTGCTAATTTTATGGAAATCAGCGGATATATAAAATTTATAAAACGACATATTTTTCCGACTTAATCGGGATAATCCGAATTATCGTGTAAAAAAAATTATAACACTTTTATTTTATATTTTCAACTATTGACAAATTAAAATATAGAGGTTAAAATAAATTTGTTAACGATAACATTTTGAAAAAAAGAATACATTTTTAATAAATTTTTTTGACATATTTTTCGTATCCGTTTTTATAACGGAAAATACAGGCAGGATTGCACATAAAGTTAAAATAATTTTCAAATTATAACTGATATATATTTTCTGAAAGTATGAAAACTGTTAATTACATTGATTTTATAAAATAACCGAATATATCGGGTTCTAATAAATCAATATATTTTTAACTTAATGGAACAGTCCTGCTTTACTATTATAGTCTTAAACGGGATTTGTAATGTATTCTATTTATATAACATACACAGCACAATTTTACAGAAACAGAGCATAATATATATAATATATTTTACTGGATTGAACACAATTTACATTTTACGGAAATTTTTAAATATATTTTTTATATAAATTTGTTAACGGTAACATTATTGTAAAACATATATAATCGGGAGAAATTTATGAAAAATATAACGATTAAAGATGTAGCGGAAAAATGCGGAGTTTCCACACAGACAGTATCAAGGGTTTTAAATGAAAGTGAAAATGTCAGGGAAAGTACGAGAAGACTTATAAAGGAGAAAATAAAGGAACTCGGATATAAACCTAATTTATATGCTAAAAACCTGAGCAGCAGAAAAACGAAAAATATACTGGTGTCCATAAGGAGAAGCAGGGGGCATACCGCCACTATATGGACAAACATACTTGTAAGTGAGATTTTTGCTTGTAACAGTGACAGGAATATATCCTTGTTTATGGAACAATATTATGAGGACAGAGATTTAAAAAATTCGCTGTTAAATACATCAAATACATTTATTGACGGTGCTGTCATATTTTATGAAAAGGAAAATGACAAAAGGATTGAAATTCTGAAAAAGGAAAAAATCCCTTTTATTATTCTTGGAAAAAGTTATTCAGACGACAATACGTATATATCAAATGATGATTTCAATTCAGTATTTAAAGGGACCGAATATCTGTTTGAGAAAAATATGGAGAATATAGTTTTTATTACGGCAAATCCCACACCTATGAATATAGAAAGAAAAAATGGGATTATCGAAGCATACAGGAAAAACGGAAAATCTCTCCGGAAATTAAGAATTATAGAAAAAATGAATAATCAGAAGGAAATATACGAGCTTGTAAAAGAACTGTATGGTAGAAATTCAATGCCCGAAGCCTTTTTCGTATCAGGAGATGAAAAAGCCGTAGCAGTATTGAAAGCTTTAAATGATCTTAAAGTTAAGATTCCTGAGGAAGTGTCCGTTTTAGGACTGGACAACATTCCGATTTCAGAGTATTTTTCTCCGGCTTTGACTACTGTAGCTCTAAATTATAAAAAAATATCGGAAAGAGTTTATGAAAAATTGAATAATATGATGAACGGTATAAAGGAATATTCTGAAGAAATTCCAGGAAAGATTGTTCAAAGGGAAAGTGTGAGAAAATAAATTTAAACATTGGATAGTTAGAATGAAAGGAGGATAGAAGCTTAGAGAATACTAAAAAAATAGAAAAGGAGAGTGCGATAAATGAAAAGAAAAATCGGTTTTTTAATGTTTTTAAGTTTATTTTTACTGATTTTAGGTTGCGGAGGAAATCAGAATGAAAAAAAAGACGGGAAAGTAAAACTTGTTTTTTATTATCCTGTTAATGTCGGAGGTCCTGTGGCGAAAATAGTGGAAAAGCTCACAAAGGATTTTAACGATGAAAATCCGGACATAGAAGTGGAAGCTGTCTATACCGGAAATTATGATGATACTGTCACAAAAATCCAGACCGCCGCTCAAGGGGGAAATCCGCCTGATTTATTTGTAAGTCTGGCAACACAGAGATTTACAATGGCTTCAAGCGGTATGGCTATGCCTCTTGATGAACTTATAAAAGAAGACGGAGAAGAAGGAAAAAAATATATTGATGATTTTCTTGAAGGATTTATGGAGGATTCCTATGTAGACGGAAAAATATATTCCATACCTTTTCAGAGAAGTACAATGGTTCTTTATTACAACAAGGATATTTTCAAGGAAGCAGGTCTGGATCCTGAAAAAGCTCCTGAAACATGGGAAAAACTTGTGGAAATAGCGGAAAAAGTTACAAATGACAAAAGAAAGGGTGTAGGAATAGCATTGAACTCAGGCTCGGCTCAATGGGCATTTACAGGGTTTGCACTTCAGAACAGTGCCGACGGTAAAAACCTTATGAGTGAAGACGGGAAAAAAGTATTTTTCAATACACCTGAAAATGTGGAGGCACTTCAGTTCTGGATTGATTTACAGAAAAAATATAAAGTGATGGCTGAAGGAATAGTTCAATGGACAGATTTACCGTCCCAGTTTCTGGCAGGAGAAGTTGCCATGATATACCATACGACGGGAAATTTATCCAATATAGCGAAAAATGCTACGTTTAACTACGGAGTAGCGTTTCTGCCTGCACATAAGAGAAAAGGAGCACCTACAGGAGGCGGAAATTTCTATATTTCTTCAGGAATATCTCCGGAAAAACAGAAAGCTGCATGGAAATTTATAAAATATCTCACAACGGCTGAAAGAGCGGCACAATGGAGCGTAGATACAGGTTATGTGGCAACGAGAAAAAGTGCCTTTGAAACAGATACAATAAAAAATTATTATAAGGAAAGACCTCAGGCAAAAGTGGCGTATGAACAGCTGCAGTTTGCAAAACCTGAGCTGACAACTTACAATGCTGCTGAAATATGGAGAATACTCAATGATAACATACAGTCTGCAATAACAGGGGAAAAAACTGCAAAAGAGGCTTTAGATAATGCCCAGAAAGAAGCTACTGAAGTATTGAAGGATTTTAACTGATTTTCACAGGAGGTAAAATGAACACAAAGCTGAAAAGAAAACTGAAAGAAAACATAACGGGTTTTTTATTACTTCTGCCTTCTTTAATATTTATGGTCGGATTTACGGTTTTACCTGTTTTTAAAAGTTTTTACCTGAGTTTTACGAAATATACTTTAGGAATGAAGAAACCTGTATGGTCAGGTTTCAGTAATTATATCAGCCTGTTTAAAAGTGAAATTTTCTGGAAAGTAATGTATAATACAATATTTTTTTCCGTAATAACAGTTGTTCCGTGTATGGTTTTAGGACTGACATTGGCGTTTCTCGTAAACCGTAAAAGTAAATCGGTAAGTATATTGAGAACAGTATATTTTTATCCTGTAGTTATGCCTATGATTGCTGTGGCAAGTATATGGATGTTTATATATATGGGGAAAAACGGACTTCTGGATCAGTGGCTGTCTTCTTTGGGGATGAAACCTCTAAATGTATTGTCAAATAAAAATACGGTTCTGCCTTTTATGGCGATAATGTATGTATGGAAAGAATCAGGATACCTGATGATCTTCTTTCTGGCAGGTTTGCAGGGAATATCCGAAGATTTATTTGAATCTGCAAGAATAGATGGAGCAGGATTCTGGGTAATGCTTAAAAATATTACTCTGCCTCTGCTGAAACCGACAATGATATTTGTATCGACAATAGCACTGACAAACTGTTTCAAATTAGTAGATCATATAGTCATAATGACTGAAGGAGCTCCCAATAATGCGAGTACTTTACTGTTATATTATATATATCAGCAGGGATTTACAAATTTCAACTACGGAAGATCTTCGGCATTAACGGTAATAATGTTGTTTCTGCTTCTTTTTGTATCTTTACCGAGATTTTTCAGACAGGATAAGAAAGCATTTTACAATTAATTTTTAAAATAGGGGTTGACTATGAATATAATAGAAAAAGGGAAAAACTCAATTATTACGTTATTATCCTTTGTTATAGCCATGATTTGGCTTATACCTTTAATATGGATGATAGGGACGGCATTTACTGAACCTTCTTTCAGTATGTCTCTATTTCCTAAGACGCCGTTTACTCTGAAAAATATCATATATGTGTGGAATGCGGTTCCTTTTAAGACATACTATATAAATACACTGATACTTGTAACTGTTACATTTGTAATACAGGTGTTTACATCCACTATGGCGGCATACGCACTGGCTGTAATGGAACTGAAGTGGGCAAAATATGTATTTATTATAATATTTATGCAGATAATCATACCTAATGATGTTCTGATAACCCCGAATTTCATGACTTTGAAGGATTTGAGTCTTATAAATACAAAACTTGGGATTATGATTCCGTTTTTAGGTACTGCTTTCGGGATATTTCTACTCAGACAGCATTTTAAAACTATACCGAAATCTCTTGCAGAAGCTGCCAGAATAGACGGTGCCAATACATGGCAGATAATATGGAAAATTTATATGCCGTGTGCAAAGCCTGCTTACCTGTCTTTCGGAGTAGTTTCGGTAAGTTATCACTGGAATAACTATTTATGGCCTCTGATTGTTACAAATTCGGTACAGAACAGAACTTTGACAGTGGGATTGGCACTTTTTGCCAAGTCCAAAGAGGCTACAATGCAATGGGCAAATGTAAGTGCCGCCACTTTTATAATAATATTTCCGCTCATAGTTATATTTTTCGTATTACAGAAGAAATTTATAAATAGTTTCATAAGCTCGGGAATAAAAGAATAGGAAGTGACTTTAGTGAAAAAATTAAAATTTTTGGGAATCGGATCGGCTTTTAATCCGATTCTCCATAACACAAGTGCATTTTTTACACATAACAATAATTTTTATTTAATGGATTGCGGAGAAAGTATATTTCAGAAAATATGGAATTTGGAAGAGATGTTGAACAGTAAGGAAATTTTTATTCTTATAACTCATTTCCATTGTGATCATGTAGGGAGTTTAGGTTCTTTTATATCCTATCTTTATTTGAAAAAAGGAAAAGTTCCGTACATTATACATCCCACAGAAAAAATAATATCATATCTGGAAATGGTGGGAGTGGGAAAAGAGTTTTATAAATATGAAAATAAACTTCCTAAAATATCCGAAGTGAAAAATCGTGAAATTGAAGTGAAGCACGTGGATGATATGAGGTGTTACGGATATGAAATTGTTTTTCCTGATGAAACAATTTATTATAGCGGAGATGCAGTTGAGATACCCGAAAAAATACTTCAAAAATATTTTTCAGGTGAAATAACAGAAATATATCAGGATACATGCAGTTATACAAGTGAAAACCCTACACACGGAAATATATTTTATCTGGAAGAAATAATTCCTTCAGATAAAAGAGGCAGAGTCTACTGTATGCATTTGGATAAGGATTTCAGAGATATTATTGAAGAAAAAGGATTTGGAAAAATAGATTATACTGATTAGTTTTGAAGAGGGAAAATAAAAAGTAATTTGATTTTGTGAGGACTCATTACTGTCCTCACGCTCCATACTATTAAATATTTTTTAACACTCAAAAATATTCATTATACTTAGAGTT
>JAUNKI010000098.1 GCA_030532815.1 Leptotrichiaceae bacterium | reverse complement strand
AATTATGCACGGATTTTATCGTTTAAACTTTAAATACAGTATTTTTGATTTAATATTGATTTTAATGGGTTTTATAACTCCATTAGAGTATGAACTGTTTAAAAAACTGATAGCTTCTCCTTTGGCTTTTCTTTACTGTAACATAGGAGAAGAGAGATTTATAAAAATTGTTCAAAAAATGGAATTTCCGAAAAAATGGGAAGAAATATTAAAAATTAAAAATTATTTTGAAGATTTTAAGATTATTTACAGTAATAAAAAGATTTAAAATAAAAAACCTGCCTTTAAAGTAATAAAAAACTTTAAAAACAGGTTTTTTAAATTACACAGATTTACAATATAGACTTACACAATAGACTTACACAAGAAACCATACTGCAAAGAAATGGCAGACACTTCCGAGAATGACAAATATATGCCATATCATATGACTGAATTTACAGATTTTCCATGTGTAGAAAACAGTTCCTAAAGAGTAAAGTATACCGCCGCTTATGAGAAATACAAGTGAAGTACTGTTTATATTATCCTTAAGTTCCTTAAAGGCGAATACTATCATCCAGCCCATAAATAAATAAAGTAATGTAGAAAACATCTTCATTTTTCCCGTGAAAAAAGCTTTAAACAGAATTCCCGAAATACATATAATCCATTGAGCCCATAAAATCATTGTTCCCGTTTCTGATTTAACTACAAGTACAAGAAAAGGAGTATACGTAGCTGCAATTAATATATAAATGGCTGAGTGGTCAAATATTTCAAAAATCCTTTTAGCAGTTCCGGGTTTCAGTCCGTGATAAATTGACGACATGGTATAAAGGACTATAAGTCCTATGCCGAATATCATAAAGGATATTACAGCTGATAAATCCCTTACCCATGAAGCCCTTATAGTTAAAAGGATAAATCCGATAACTGAAAGTCCTGCACCTACAGTATGACTTACGAAATTTGCTATTTCCTCTCCTTTTGAAGTGTTGTATTCAAGTCCTGTATTATTTATTGTTTTATTATTTTTCATTTCAGATTCCTTTCAGATTCATTCAAAATTTTCTTTGTTATATTATTTTATAACGAATAAAATAAAAAATCAAATAGAATATTTTATTGGGAATTTTAATCGATTATCCGTCAGAATATCTGATTTATGTTACTACAGTATTTACAGAATCATAAAAAAGTTTTAACAAGACGTCATTTAAAAATATTTTAAACAAATTATTCAAATTATTTAAATATAAAAATTATTTTACATATATATTAAAAAAAATTTATTAAAAATAATTTGACTAATGACAATTTATGTACTAAAATATTTTTATAAACAAAATAATATTTATTTTGAAAGGAAAAATAAAATGATACGTTACTTCAGTTCCGGAGGAATATTCATGTGGGCAATACTGCTGGCTTCTATATGCGGTTTTGCAGTAATTCTTGAAAAAATGTTTATGTTTTTATCAAGTGAAAAAAATTTCACCAAAGAATATAAAAGAAAATTATATAAAGTTTTGAAAAACGGAAAAAAGAAAGATATACTCGGTCTATGTAAAGGGAAAAATGATACAGTTTCAAGGCTTGTAATAAATACAATAGAAAATTCGGATATGGATTTTGACGAAATAGGACATTTTCATAAACAGTATCTTGAAGAAATTATAACGGAAAATATTCTTGAACAGACGATAAAGCTTGAAAAAGGAATGTGGCTGCTTGGAGCGGTAGTAAATACAGCCCCTCAGTTAGGTCTGCTTGGAACGGTTACGGGAATGATAGTATCATTTTCAGCATTGAACATTGACGGAGCGGGAAATATAGGGATAGTAGCTTCGGGTATTTCGGAGGCACTTTATACAACGGCATTCGGATTAATGGTGGCAATACCGTTTTTAGTATTTTATAATTTTTTTAATAAAAAAATAGATAATACAGTCTTGGAAATGGAAAGGGTATGTCTTCATTTTTTAAACAGGCTGCAAAATATTCAAAAATGAAAAGTGAATTATAAAATCTACGATGTACTGAATGGAGTGTAAAATGAGATTTACAAACAGAAGAAGCAAAAAAAATGCTGAAATATCAATGTTAAATCTGATAGATGTCATATTTATGCTATTAATATTTTTTATGATAACGACAACTTTCAATAAATATACTCAGTTTAAAATGTCCGTGCCTAAAACGGATGCTGAACTGAATAACAGGAAAGAAACTGCAGTTGAACTTATTATAGACGGAAATCGGAATTATTTTTTAAAAGTGGATAGTAATATAAAAAATATAAATGTGGAAAATATAAAAGAAGAATTTTCAAGGATAAATCCTAACCTTTTGGAGAATGTAACACTCACAGCTGACGAACATCTTGAATACGGGATAATAGTCGGAATTATGGGGAGATTAAAAAATCAGAACGTGAAAAACATTAATCTCAATATACAAAAAAATAATAAATAAAAAGGAAAGGAGAGTATGCGGATAAAGTATATTAATCCGGCATACGTACAGATTATGTTGAAAAAAATCGGGATTTTAAGTTTACTGGCAGTAGCCGGCGTATTACACGCTGAAACAGATTACGAAGGAAGAATGGAGGAAAGCGTAGTAACCGCCACAGGGTTCAGTGAAAATGTCGAAAAACAGATAAAGAACATTACAGTTATTACAAGTCAGGACATTAAAGACAAAGGATACAATTCGGTGGAGGAAATACTGAGAAAGGCACCGGGAGTTAATTTTGTAAATTCAGGCTTCGGTCAGATTGCAGACATAAGAGGACAAGGAGCTGAAAAAGCTTCAGGACGTGTAAAAATCCTTGTAGACGGAGTTTCTATGAATCTACTGGATTTATCTCATGGATTAGTACCTATTAATTCAGTGTCGGTTGAGGATATTGAAAGAATAGAAATTATTCCCGGAGGAGGAGCGGTTCTTTACGGAAATGGAACGGCAGGGGGAGTAATAAATATTATTACAAAAAAAGCCGATAAGGAAGGTGCACACGGGAAAATTTATTATCAGAGCAGCTCTTATAAGACAAATAAAGCAGGAGCTAAAGCAGGGATAAAGTTTAATGAAAACTTTTCTATAGATGTCGGTTATGAAAATATTAACGGAAAAGGATACAGAGAAAAAGATGAAAATTCAAATGAATTTGTAAACGGAGGATTTATTCTTCAGAATGAAAAGCACAAATTAAGATTTAAAGCTTCAAGATATAACGAAGAAGGCAAGACTACGAGTGCACTGTCATTGGAAGAAATTAACCGTAACAGAAGACGGTCAGGAGAAAATCCAAGTATTACAAATGCAGTAAGAAAGGAATATATTCTCGAATATAATATAAAACCTGTTGATAATTTTGAATTTACGGTTTTAGGATACAATCAGAAAATGAGAAGGGAATATGATCAGGATTACGGAAGGGGAGTTACTAACAAAGGAATTTTTGAGGACAGAAAAAACGGAATAAATTTAAAAGGAAACTTTAATTACGGACTCGGAAACCTTGTATTCGGATATGAACATATAAATAATAAAATGTTAAGACATTCCAAAAACTTCCTCACATTAAGGGGAAGAACGAGAATACTGTCAGATACTCTGATAAATCTCTCCAAAAAAACAAATTCCGCTTTCTTACTGGGAAGACATTCGTTTACAGATAAGCTGGAAGGAACACTGGGGTACAGATACGAAGGAGCAAAATATAAAATATACAGAACTGACCAAAAAAATACGCTTATATCAAACTCAAAAGAAACAAACAATGCATATGAAGCATCACTGAACTTTAAATATTCAGATACGGGAAATGTATATGCAAAATATGAAAGAGGATTCAGGTCGCCAAGTCCTACGGAACTGACAAATAAAGACAGAATGAGAGGATACAGCCTAAACGGAGTTAAGCCGGAAACTTACGATACTTATGAAATCGGAGTTAAAGATATGATATTCAACTCATTTGTAAGTCTTACAGGATTTTATACGAAAACCAAAGATGAAATATCCATAATCTGGGGACCGGGAGGACACGCGGTAGCGTGGGAATACAGAAATCTTGATGAAACTCGGAGAAAAGGATTTGAACTGTTTGCAGAGCAGTATTTAGGAAAAGTGAGAGTAAATGAGTCGATTTCGTATGTAAATGCCAAAATTACAAAAGGAAAGGAAAAAGGCAGAAAAATAGCTTATGTTCCTTCGACGAAGGCAACATTGGGAGTATCTTACGACGTTGTTGAAGGATTGGCATTAAAAGCAGACATAAATTATTTGTCAGGTCAGGTAGACAACGGAAACAATAAAATAAAAGGATACTCGACAACTGACCTTGGAGTGACTTACAGACATGAAAGCGGCTGGGGACTCGATGCAGGAGTAAAAAACGTATTTGGTGAAAAATATTACATTTTCAAAAACGGAAATGAATATAAACCTGCCGGAGAAAGACAGTATTATTTAGGAGTAAACTATGAATTCTAATATAAATATGAAAAAAATATATGCAGGACTGTTAATCTTCCTGCTTATATTCATATTTACGGCTTTGTATCTGGGAGACATAAAAGTTTCCTTTAAGGATATGATGGATATTCTGCTGAACAGGAAAATAGAAGATGAATCACTGAGAACAATAATACTGAATGTCAGACTGCCCAGAATAATAATGGCAGTACTGATAGGGATGCTACTTTCCTGTTCAGGAACAGTTGTCCAGACAGTGTTTCAGAACCCGCTGGCGGATCCGTATATAATCGGAATATCCGCAAGTGCCACATTCGGAGCTGTAATAGCTTTTATGCTTGGACTTCCTGACATAATGTACGGAATATTCGGATTTATTACATCTGTAGCGGTAGCATTAATAATATTCAGACTGTCAAAACAGAAAACCAGAACGGATATAGCATCTCTGCTAATTATAGGAATTGCGGTATCCTCCTTTCTGGGAGCGTTTACTTCGTTCAATATGTACCTTATCGGACAGGATTCTTTTAAAATAATAGCCTGGATGATGGGTTATATAGGCAATGCTTCGTGGATGAAAGTATTTATCCTGCTGCTGCCTCTCGGAATATCCGTTATATATTTCTATTTAAGGAGATATGATTTGGATCTGCTTTTGAGTGGTGATGAGGAAGCTCATTCCTTAGGGGCTGATATCGGAAAGCTGAAAAGAAACATGCTTATAGTTTCTTCGTTTATAATAGGATTTTCAGTAGCTTTTACGGGAATGATAGGCTTTGTAGGGCTGATAGCTCCCCATACTCTGAGACTTTTAACTAAAAGTAGCAGTAATACAAAGCTTATTCCTCTTGCCACATTGGGAGGAGGAGTATTTCTCCTTATTTGTGATACAATAGGTCGAACGCTTTTAAGTCCTGTTGAAATTCCTATCGGAGTAGTAACGGCATTTTTCGGAGCACCTTTTTTTCTATACTTGGCAATAAGAAAAAAGGGAGGGTAAAAATGATAACGGATATTTCCATAGAAAATGTCGGATTCAGTTATAACAACAACGGAGAAAAGCTGTTGAAGGATATAAGCATAAATATTGAAAAAGGTGAATTTATAGGGATTTTAGGACCTAACGGATGCGGGAAATCCACTCTTTTAAAAATAATGTTAAAGTATCTTCCTTTTCATGAAGGAGTTGTAAAAATTGAAAATAAAGAATTGAAAAACTATAAACAAAGCGAACTTTCAAAACTGTTGGGTTTTGTTCCCCAGAAATCATCACTTTCCATGCCTCTTACAGTAGAAGAAATTATTTATATGGGAAGAGTCCCGTATATAAAAAATAAATGGACGGGATTTGAAAAGGAAGATGATGAAAAAGTTATCGAAGTCATTAAAAAACTTGACCTTGAAAAGTTTAGGAAAAGGAATGCGTTTTCTCTTTCAGGCGGGGAATTTCAAAGAGTTCTACTGGCAAGGGCATTGGTTCAGAATACGAAAATCATACTTTTAGACGAGCCGACATCCGCACTTGACATGAATTATGCTCTCGAAATAATGAAAATTACTTCACAGTTTGTAAAAGGAGAAAGCATAACAGCGGTAATGGTGCTTCATGATTTAAATTTGGCGGCACTGTACTGTGATAACCTAGTATTTTTAAAAGAAGGAAAAATAATGTACAAAGGAACTCCGAAAGAGCTTTTCAGACCTGAAGTCTTTCGGGAAATATACGGATTTGACTGTAAAGTAATAGAACATAACGGCTATCCTTATGTAATACCGAATAAAGTATAGAATTGAATATATAAATGAATATATAGAGGAGAGATTTATTATGAAATTTATTAAAAGTGAAAAAATAGTAAAGAAAATCATTTTTCTTTTGATTTTTTTAATAGGGATTATGTCATGTTCAAAGCAGGAAAATACAGATAAAAATAATTCCGGAAAAGAACTGAAATACGAAAGAATAGTAGTTTTGGATCCGGCAACGGTTGAAATGATGTATATGCTTGATTCACAGGATAAAATAGTAGGAATTGCAAAGCTTCAGCAATCTAAAATATGGCCTGAGGAAAAAACTGAAAAACTTGAAAGTGTAGGGACATTTTCAAGACCTTCAATAGAAAAGATACTTTCACTAAAGCCTGATTTAGTAATAGTTTCGGCATTTCATGTTCCCGAATCGATTCAGAATACTTTAAAGACCAACAATATAGAACTGAAAAAAATGGGGGCAAATACTATAAATGAAATATTTACAAACTTTCAGGAAATTGCAAAAATACTCGGAAAGGAAAAGGAAGCCGAAAAAATAATTGCAGAGAAAAAAGAAAAAATTGAAAATATAAAAAAAATAGAAACAAAGGAACAGAAAGGAGTCTTTATTATTTCTTCATCACCAATGAGGCTGTTCGGAAAAGGAACTTTACCAGATGATATTATGAAACTGCTGAATATAAAGAACATAGCTGATAATATGCCTGGAAACAGTCCGATTTTGACTCCTGAATATTTAATAAAGGAAAATCCCGATGTGGTTTTAACCTTATTGAAAAACCCTGAAGAAATAGTACTGGCAAATCCTCAAATTAAAAATATTGATGCCGTAAAAAATAAAAAGTTTATTGTGCTGGATTCCAATCAGGTTTTAAGAGGTTCTCCAAGAACAATAGACCATATTATTGAAGTGTATGAAAAAACAAACGGAAATTAAGTATAATAAAAAGGTATATTCCAGAATAAGGGGACAATATGAAATTTTATATTATTTCAGCAATTTTAAATACGGCATTTCTGTTTATACCTGTTGCCTTACCTGTTATAAACAGCTTAAAACAGGATAACGTACCTGTTATAACCGTAAATCTGGAAAACAGTGTATTTGAAGAAATTAAAGGCGGAAAAGCGGAAGAAAATAAAAATGATGAAAAACAGAAAGAGCCGGAAAAAAAAACAGAAAATAAAGAAAATACGGTTATTCAGGAAAAAAAAGACAAAAAGTAAAGTTAAATAAAAACTTATAATTAAGAAAATAAATAAAAGAATT
>JAUNKI010000097.1 GCA_030532815.1 Leptotrichiaceae bacterium | reverse complement strand
CAAACTTTTTTGGAAAAAAGTTTGACAAAAAACCACCAACTCAAATTATTTCTAAACTCAAAAATACTTCATTCACTGAAAAATCACAAACTCGCTACGCTTAGACAGTGATTTTTCTAAACGCTTATTCCCGTATTTTTTTCGTTGAAATAATTTGAATGTTGGGATTTTCCTTATATTTCGATCCCCTTCAATATTCAAATTTTATCGCGTGAAGAATGTAAGGAGTGAGCGTAGAAAAAAGTTCAGTGACAAAAAATTCTGTAAAATTATATTCTTACAAAGTTCACATTATTGAGAATTTCCCGAGTAGTGTCTGTTTTATTCATTGTATATAAGTGGATACCTTTTATATTATCAGACAGAAGCTCGATAATCTGTTCCGTAGCATAAGCAATTCCTGCTTTTTTCATTGACTCTGGATTGTTTCCGTACTTATTCGGGATTTTTTCCAGTTTTAAAGGAATTTTACAATTACAGAGAGATGTAATTCTTTTTACTTGTACGGCAGTGATAGGTATTATTCCTGCAACAAGAAGGGCGGAAATGTTGAGTTTTTCCACTTGTTCCCTGAATTTAAAGAAAATCTCATTTTCAAAAAAAATCTGAGATATTAAAAAATCGACACCGACATCGACTTTATTTTTCAAATGTATTAAGTCAAGTAAATCATTGTTTTCGTAATGAACTTCGGGGTAAAATGCGGACCTATTGAAAAGTCTCCGTTTTCCTTTATATCCTTTATAAGATCCGAAGCATATTTATAATTTCCCTTACTGTAAATACTTTCATTCTGCCCTTGGGGAATGTCTCCTCTAAGTGCAAGTATGTTCTCTATATTGTTTTCTTTAAGTTCTTTCAGAAAATGAATGATTTCCTCTTTTTTACTTCCGATACATGTAAGATGAGCCAGCGTTTCTATTCCGAGACGGTTTTTAATATACGAAGCTATTTCCACTGTTCCGGATTTTGTCGTACCTCCTGCACCGTAAGTAATACTTATAAAATCAGGGTTATAACTTGCCGGTTCTTCAGTTACTTCCCTGAGTCTTTCTTCAGAAAAATTTTTATTCGGCGGAAAAATTTCAAATGAAAAAACAGTATTCTTTTTATCGTATAGTTCTTTTATTTTCATACTTTCGTAAAATTGCTTTCTTTTAGTATTTTTTATATAATTGGCGATATTTTAATTGGATATTTTTGCAATACAGCTGTTTAAAATTTTATAAATTACAGTAATGAAAAAGACCCGGAACTAACCGAGTCGTTGAAAATCCCTCCATACAGAAAAGCACAGTAAACAGTCAGTTTTATTTTATTGTATTTGGTAACAGATTTTAAAGATATTCCCCAATATATCATGAATCTATATATATTTTAATAATGGTTATTGACTGTTTTGAAAATCATTTTCAAATGTATTCTACTATAAAATTATATATTTGTAAAATTGATAAATTTTATGAAAAGAATATAAATTATTTATGATTATTTTTAATTTGAAAATATTAAATTGAAAAATAACATTGAATTTTAAGTTTTTATGAGGTCTTTTAGGAAAATATATAAAATTTATGAATGTATTATTTTGAAATAATTCAGAATAAAATATTCGGATAATAATTTCAGAATATAATATTTTTAAAATTGACTTTATTACAATTTTTTTGTAAAATGTATACATAAAAATTGTTAATAAGTATTTATATAAATTTTTGGAGGTAATAAAAAATGAGTTTGTTAAATTTAAAAGGAGTTAAGTCCGAAGTTGAAGGAAAACCTATTTTGAAAGGTGTGGATTTGACTATTAATAAAGGGGAAGTTCATGTCATAATGGGACCGAACGGTGCAGGTAAGTCAACTCTTGCCAGTGTTCTTGTAGGTCATCCGAAACATGAGATAGTCGAAGGGGAAATTATACTGGACGGAGAAAATATAAATGAACTGGAAGTAGACGAAAGAGCCCAAAAAGGGATTTTTTTATCATTTCAGTATCCTGAAGAAATACCGGGACTGACAGTGGAAGATTTTTTAAGAACTGCAAAAGAATCAATTACAGGTGAAAAACAGTATCTAACGCAGTTTCATAATGAACTGGTGGAAAAAATGGAAAAACTTCATATAAATCCTGAATATGCCGAAAGACACTTAAATGTAGGATTTTCAGGAGGAGAAAAAAAGAAAAATGAAATACTTCAAATGGCTGTACTTGAGCCTAAACTTGCAATATTGGACGAAACTGATTCGGGGCTTGATATAGATGCGACAAAAATAGTATTTGAAGGGGTAAGAACGTTAAAAACTGATGATACTGCCATGCTTATTATAACTCATTATGATAAAGTGCTGGAATATTTACAACCTGATTTTGTTCATATACTGATGGACGGAAAAATCGTAAAAAGCGGAGGCAAGGAATTAGTTGAATATATCGAGAAAAACGGATATGGAAAAATGAAAGAAGAACTGGGGCTGTAAGAATATAAATTTTTTAAAATTTGCGGTTTTGGGAGAAAATTAAAGAGGAGAATAATAAAAAATGGAAGATAGTAGAAAAAAAACCTATGTTGCAGATATTGAAAGAGGTGTCTATGACATTAAAGATGAAATGCAGCATAAATTTACAACCGGCAAGGGTCTGACAGAAGAAATTGTCAGAAAAATTTCAGAAAAGAAAAATGAACCTCAGTGGATGCTGGATTTCAGGCTGAAAGCACTGGAAGTGTTCAATTCAAAACCTATGCCGGTATGGGGAGCGGATTTGTCAGATTTGGATATAAATGACATAGTTCATTATCTCGAGCCTGATGCAAAATCCATGAGTGACAGCTGGGACGATGTACCCGACTATATAAAATCGACATTTGACAGACTGGGAATACCTGAAGCTGAAAAACAGTCGTTGGCAGGAGTAGGGGCTCAGTATGATTCGGAAGTTGTATATCACAGTATACACAAGGAATTGACTAAACAGGGAGTAGTGTATACTGATATAGAAACTGCTCTGAATGAATACGAGGATATAATAAAAGAATATTTTATGAAGCTGATTACCGTAAATGATCATAAATTTGCAGCACTTCACGGTGCGGTATGGTCAGGAGGGTCATTTGTCTATGTTCCCAAAGGTGTAAAAGTGAGTATGCCTTTACAGTCATATTTCAGACTTAATGCAGCAGAAGCGGGACAGTTTGAACATACCCTTATAATAGTAGAAGAAGGGGCTGATTTACATTTTATAGAAGGATGTTCGGCACCGAAATACAAGAAAAATGCTTTGCATGCAGGAGCAGTGGAGCTGTTTGTAAAAAAAGGAGCAAGGCTGCGTTATTCCACAATAGAAAACTGGTCGAGAAATATGTACAATCTGAATACGAAGAGAGCACTTGTAGATGAAGGCGGAGTAATGGAATGGGTATCGGGATCATTCGGTTCGAGAGTTTCGATGCTTTATCCTATGACTATTTTGAGAGGTGAACGTTCAAGATGTGAATTTACGGGAGTTACATTTGCTTCAACAGGACAATATCTTGATACAGGATGTAAAATAATTCACGGGGCGTCGCATACATCATCGACAGTACATTCAAAGTCCATTTCCAAAAACGGAGGAACGGCATTTTACAGAGGTCTTTTAAGAGTGGCACCTAATGCGGTCGGCTGTAAATCCACAGTTGAATGTGAATCACTTATGCTTGACAATGAATCAAGATCGGATACCATACCTATAATTGAAATAAATAATGATAGTGTGGATATAGGACATGAAGCAAAAATCGGAAGAATAAGTGATGAGGCTATATTTTATCTGATGTCGAGAGGAATAAGCAAAGATGAAGCAAAAGCGATGATAGTAAGAGGATTTGTCGAGCCCATATCAAAGGAACTTCCTCTTGAATATGCCGTAGAACTGAACAAACTTATAGAACTGGAGCTTGAAGGAACGATAGGATAGGAAAGTTTTGAAAGAATAAAAGTAATTTTAGGAGGAAAATATATAATGCTGAATGAAGCAAGTTTAAAAAATCTTGAAAATAGTAGTTACAGAGCGGAAAGTTTTAAAAAATACGTTTCCCTTGAGAAGCCCGTATGGAAAAGAGTCGGATATAAGTATGAAGAGCCTGAAGCATTTAAGGAATTTAACAATATATCCGTTAAAAATGAAAATCAGGACGGAGTAACTATAAAAAAGCTGAATGATTCCCTGAAAGAACTGGAAAGACTGAAAAATGAAAATGAGTACGGTCTGGGAGAGTTTTTCAAAGTACAGAACAGTACATTTTACAATGAGGGGAAATATATAAAAATAAGTGAAAGAAAAGAAGTTGAAAAACCGATTTATATAAACTATAATTTAAATGAGGAGAATAATTTTTTAATCGATTATAATGTAATTGAAGTAGAGGATTTTGCCAAAGCTACGGTTATAATTACATATAATTCGGAAGATAATTCAAACGGTTACCGTAACGGGATAATAAAAGTTATCGCAGGAAGAAACGCTGAAATTAAATTAATAAAAATACAGACACTGAATACAAATACGAAAAATTTTGAATCTTCCAAAATAGAAGCTTTAGGACAGGGAAAAGTCGAATATTACAGTATCGAACTGGGGGCGGAAGTGAATGGTATAAGCAATAAAGCCTATCTTGAAGAAGATGCGGCGGAAATATATGTCAAACCTGCATATTTAGCCGACAGTGACAGAAGACTCGATTTGGAGTATTCCCTTGTATTTAAGGGAAGAAGAGCAATAGGAGAAATACAGGGAAGAGGAGCTGTAAAAGATACGGCGAGAAAAGTATTCAGAGGAAATCTTTATTTTAGAAAAGGTGCAGGACAGTCTGAAGGGAGAGAAGGAGAATTTGCCATACTGCTGGATGAAAAGATAAAAGCTCACTCCATTCCTACACTGTTCTGTGATGAAGATGACGTAATAGGTGAACATGCGGCATCAGTAGGGAAAGTTGATGAAGCGAAACTGTTTTACTTAATGAGCAGAGGTCTTTCCGAAAGCAGAGCGAAAAAACTTATTGTCGAGTCATCATTCAGACCTGTACTTGACAGTATAGATAATGAGGAAATAAGGGAAAATCTGTTGGAAGAACTGGAAAGAAGAATATAGTTTCTCTGATTTTCAACAATAAAACAGAAAAACGGAGAAATTATTGAAAGGAGTTATAAAGCATGGATTACAGGAAAGAATTTCCGATATTCAGGAATATTGAAAATCATTATTTGGATACTGCCGCCACTTCCCAAAAACCGAAAAGAGTGCTGGACAGAATGACGGAGTATTATGAAAAGTATAACGGAAACCCGGGAAGAGGGTCCCACGCATTATCAATGAAAGCTGCAGGTCTGTTGGCAGATGCAAGGGAAACAGTAAGGAAATTTATAAATGCAGAAAAGTCCGAAGAAGTGATTTTTACAAAAAATACAACGGAATCCATCAATCTTATTGCTTATTCCTATGGAATGGAGTTTATAAATGAAGGAGATGAAATTGTACTGGGAATATCAAATCATCATGCAAATATAGTTCCGTGGCAGTTTGTAGCGAGAAAGAAAAAAGCGAAAATAAAATATGTGTATTTAGATGATAACGGACAGTTTGATTTGAACGATTTTAAATATAAACTGTCAGATAAAACGAAAATAGTGGCAGTTTCAGGTGTGGTAAATGTGACGGGAGTTATACAGCCTGTAAAGGAAATAATAGAAGCTGCACATAGAAAAAATGCTTTAGTGCTTATAGATGCCGCACAATCCGTACTTCATTTCAGACATGATGTGCAGAAGATGAATGCCGATTTTCTTGTATTTTCAGGACATAAGCTGTTTGCACCTATGGGGATAGGAGTAATGTATGGAAAAAAAGAAATTCTGGACAGCATGCCTCCTTTCCTTTATGGGGGAGATATGATAGAATTTGTAACTGAACAGGAGTCGACATTTGCCCCCTTGCCCAACAAATTTGAAGGCGGCACTCAAAATACGGAAGGTGCAGTGGCACTCAAAGAAGCGATAAATTTCATAGAAGAAATCGGATATGACAGAATAGATAAAATAGAAAAAGAACTGGCTATGAAGGCATTGTTTGAAATTAAAAGACTCGGCTTTGTGGAGACATATTGTACCGAAAATGTGGAAAGAACCGGAATAATAGCATTTAATGTAAATGGTGTGCATTCTCATGATGTAGCATTTATATTGGATTCATATAATGTTGCGGTAAGATCGGGACATCATTGTGCACAACCGCTAATGAATTATATCGGAATTCCTTCGTGCTGCCGTGCAAGTTTCGGCATTTACAATAATGATGAAGATATAGCCGGACTTGTAGAAGGGTTAAAAAAAATAAAGGAAGTGTTCGGAATATGAGTTTGGAGAAAATATACCAGCAGACTATACTTGACTATAGTAACAGAAAGGATTTAAAAAAAGAAATAGAAAATCCTACATATGTTGAAAGAGGACACAATCCCAACTGCGGAGATGACCTGATACTTGAAGTTAAATTAAATAATGATATTATAGAGGATGCGGCTTTTCTGGGAAACGGATGTGCGATTTCAAGTGCTTCGACTGCAATGCTTATTGATCTGATAAAGGGAAAAACAATGTCGGAAGCTGAAGAAAAAGTAAATATTTTCTTTAAAATGATGAAGCAGGAAGAAAGACTGACTTCTGAAGAAGTAAAAAAGTTGGGAGATGCAGTTTTAATGGAATATGTGGCAAAAATGCCTGCAAGGATAAAATGTGCCACTTTAAGCTGGCATTCATTAAAGATTATTACAGAAAAAAATAAATAGAATTTTTATTATTAATTATAAATTAATGAATGTTTTGAATATAAATTATATTTATAAAATGGACTTTGAATTTTTCGGAAATAAAATCAAAGTCTATTTTAATGTTTGACATTTTTCAACCTTTTTTGTAAAAAAGGTTGAGCCAAAAAACTATCAACACAAATTTTACTAAAGCTCAAAAATGCTCGTTCGCTGTAAAAACAAAAAAAGATGTTTTTACAACGCTTATTTCCTGTATTTTTCACCCGGTAAAATTTGAATGTTGAAGAAAAATTGAAATAATAGAAAATTTTTAAAGATTTTAACATTAAAATAAGTATTTTGTTATCTGATTTAAAAAATATATTTTAAATCTAAGAGAAAAAAGATAAAAATTGTTTTAAAAAGGTGTTTTTTATTTCAAAAATATGATATAATTGAAAATAAACATAATTCAAATAAAAATCTAAAAAATACACAAAAATTTGGAGATTAAAAAAATTTTAACTTGTGATTATGTTAATTTGAAATAATAAATTTTAGGAGGTAAAATGAAAAAAGCGATGTTTTTAATGATGGGAATTTTGGCAATCTCATCAGTAAGTTATTCTGCACCACAAAAAAGTTTAGCTGAAAGTTTGAATGCAATAGAAGCCAAATTCAATGATTTACTTGAAAAGGAAGCACAGAAAAAAAGAGAATTTGAAGCACAGAAAGCTC
>JAUNKI010000096.1 GCA_030532815.1 Leptotrichiaceae bacterium | reverse complement strand
CGTAAAATTTTGAATGCCGAGATTCCAACTTTTATTTTAAATTTCTGTTTCTACTATTATTATAGTTTAATTATACTCTCATTTAAAACCGTTTCTTTATATTTTAGTCTCCTTCAACATTCAAATTTTACTGCGTAAAAAATGCAGTGAGTGAGCGTCGTAAAAACATCCTTTTTGTTTTTACAGCGAACGGGCATTTTTGAGCAAAAGTAAAATTTGTGTTGATAGTTTTTTTGCCAAGCTTTTTTTACAAAAAAGGTTGGAAATAAAATACTGAAATTATAAAAATTCCAGTATTTTTTATGAATTCTATTTTAATACGTTACTTTCTAATTTTAAAATGAAAACTTTTCATATTCCGTATATTATACAGGGAAAAACAGCAGTGCAACGGCAAATAAAAATCCTGAAGAAAGCATTAACGCTGCTGAATAACCCATTATATCCTTAGCTTTCAATCCTGTAACTCCCAATACCGCCAATGCCCAGAAAGGCTGAGCCATATTTGTCCATGAATTTCCGTAAGCTACTGCCAATGAAGCCTTTAATACACTTCCGTTTATGATTTTTGCCGATTCAATTGTTATAGGTCCCTGTACTGCCCACTGCCCTCCTCCTGAAGGAGTGAAAAAATTCAGTATGGACGCTATTATAAATGTCCAGAAATAAAATGTAAACGGTGTACTTATTCCTGCTATTGCTTCCGCAATAAGGGCTCCCAATCCTGAATAACTTATTATCCCCATAATTCCGGCATATAAAGGAAACTGAAAAATTATTCCTGCTGCACTTGCCGTAGATTTTGAAAATGAATTTACAAATTTTGCTATTGTTCCGTGTAAAAGCAGTCCGCCGAAAAGAAATAAAGTATTGATTATGTTCAGATCAAGATTAATCCCTTTTAAATAAAAATAACGTATTACATAAGACATTCCGAATAATCCGATTATCATACAGATAACCTTACTGTTATTTAAAAATTCTCCGAATGTTCTGTTTTCGATTTTTTCCTCTTCAACTGTTTCATCATCCGCTGCTTTCAGTGCTTTCAATGCGTATTCAGGTATTTCCTGAACTCCCTCATCCTTAGGATGTAAAAAATATGCTATTAACGGCACAACTGTTACAAATGATACTGCCAGAAAAATATTCATCGGATTAAATATAAATGCACTCATAGGAATAACACCTATTTCTTTTTCAAGAAAATGTCCCGGAGTTGCGATAGTTAAACCTACTGAGCTTGACAGCCCCACGCACCATGTCATATATCCTATATATGAGCACGCCGATAATAGACGGTATTCCGCTTTGATTCCTCTTTTTCTCAGGGAATATGTGGTATTCCTTGCCAAGAGTGCTCCCATAACTGCACTTAGACCAAACTGAAGAAAAGAAATAAGTATTGTTATAAGTGTAATGACAAAAGCTGCCTGTCTTCCGTTTTTAGGAATTGAAGCAATCTTATTTATTATCGATTTTATTACAGGAGTATCAGCTACTACCCCTCCGACTATTACTACAAGTGACATCTGCATTGCAAAAGACAGCAGTGTCCAGAAACCTTTATACCAGTTATCCAAACTTTGTACAGGTGATATTTTTGTTACAACGATAGAAATTATAAATGCTGCAAGTGTAAGCATCACAGCGAAAATTGACGGATCCGGCATATATTTCTCGGATACCCTCGTAAAAGATTCCCCTATTTTTACCAGCCAGCTGGAATTTGATTTTATCTCAGTCCTGTTCATATTTTTTACTATATATAATAATTTTTTATATTATTATATTCTCCTTTCCTTTTATACTAATTATATTGAATTAGAAACTGTTTCAAAATGGGAAATAATATTTTTGTTCCGCTTTATAATCCGTATAAATAAACGGTAAAATTTTATTTCAGGTGAAACAGTTCCTTTTCTCATGTCTTATTTATATGTACTTTTATTACACTTTCATTTTTCTGAAATATTACTGTACTGTATATCCTCCGTCAAGAATACATGCCTGACCCGTTATCCCTTTAGCTTCCTCACTTGCCAAAAATAAAGAATAATCGGCTATTTCTTTTACGTCCAGAAGACGTTTCTGAGGTATGAGAGGATATAATACCTGATTCAGTACTTCCTCTACCGGAATGTTACGTGTTTTTGCCAAGTCCTCAAACTGTCCACGGACAAGAGGAGTATCAACATATCCCGGGCAGATTGCATTGACTGTTATTCCGGAATTTGCCGCTTCCAAAGCAGTAACTTTTGTAAGTCCTATTACTCCGTGTTTTGCAGAGTTATATGCCGATTTCCCAGCAAACCCGATTACTCCATTTATAGAAGCCATATTCAGTATACGCCCAAATCCCTGTTTTTTCATAATGGGAAAAACTTTTTTCGTAGCTATGAACGGTGCCGTCAGCATAACTTTTATTAAAAATTCAAATTTTTCAGTCGGAAAATCCTCTATCATGGAAACATGCTGTAATCCCGCATTATTAATCAGAACATCTACTCTTCCGTATCTTTCCATACATTTATCAATAGCTGAATTAATTTCCTCTTCTTTTGTTACGTCACATTTTACTCCGATACAGTCGTATCCTTCTTGGAGATTTTTATTAACCACTTCATTCAGTTTATCTTCATTAAGGTCCGAAAAAACTACATTGTATCCTTTTTCAAGAAAAGCCTCTCCTATGGATTTTCCGATACCGCTGGCTGCTCCCGTTATAAAAAGAACTTTTTTCATTTTTAGCCTCCTAATATAAAATTTATTGATTTATCAAAATATATTTAAACCTGAACTATATAATTCCGAAACTTGCCAATGTTATTACAATTATGACTGTTACAGACGGTATAATTACCGTACACATACCTATATCGGCATATGATTCCTTATGGGTAAGTCCTGTAACTCCAAGCAGTGTTATTACCGCTCCGTTATGCGGAAGAGAATCAAGACCTCCGCAGGCTATAACCGCTATTCTATGTAATACCTGAGGATTTATTCCTCTTGCCAGAGCTTCTTTAAGATATACTTCTCCCAGAGCTCCCAAAGCAATGCTCAATCCTCCCGAAGCAGAACCTGTTATACCTGCAAGGGATGAAACTGAAACGGCTTCGGCTACTAAAGGATTTGATGAAAGTCCGAGTAAAGCCCCTTTTATAACCGCAAAGGCCGCAAGTCCTGCAATAACATTTCCGTATCCTACTTCTGAAGCCGTATTCATTATGGCAAGAAAAGAACCGCTGACTCCTTTGGTCAAAGTTTCCATAGGATTTTCCATTTTTTTATAATTCAGTGTAAAAGCCAGAATTATGGAAATAACGAGAGATACTATTAAACTCCATTTTCCGATAACTTTTTCGGGAGTAGTCTTATAAGTTTCCAGATAACTCAAATCCATACTCGGAAAAATAAATTTTGAAAGTACAAATCCTAATCCCAATACTACTATAATAGGTATTATGGAAGTTCCGAAACTTGGAAGAGAATCCGTATCAAATTTTACAATTCCTTCATCTTTGTGACTTCCGTATCCTTCTCCTTTTGCCATTGCCTTACCTGCTCTGAACTGTAACCATGAAACACCTCCGAAAAACATAAGTGCCGAAGCAATAAGTCCTATAATAGGAGCTGCATAGACATCTGTTCCAAAATACTGCATCGGAATAGCGTTCTGTATCTGAGGAGTTCCCGGCAGAGCCGTCATCGTAAAAGTGAACGATCCCAGAGCAATAGCTCCTGGTATAAATCTTTTCGGTATACCTAACTCTCTGAACAGTTCGGCAGCTATAGGATAAACTGCAAATGCCACGACAAAAAGTGAAACTCCTCCGTATGTAAGAATTGCACAGGCTATAACAATGGCAGCTATAGCTCTTTTTTCTCCGAGACTTTTACATATTACGTTTGCTATTGCCTTAGCCGCACCGCTATCATCCATAACTTTTCCGAAAATGGCTCCTAAAAGAAAAATCGGAAAATAATTCATGACATATCCGCCCAGACTTTTCATAAAAACTTCAGTATAAGTAGCGAGCAGATGTACCTGTCCAGTTCCTATTCCTCCCATAAGTGCCGCAAAACATGCCAGCACAGGTGCAAGAACAAGTACGGAAACTCCTTTATATGCAAGATACATTAATAATATCAAAGATAAGATTATTCCTATTACACCAATTACCATAAATACCTCCTAATATATTATAGCTAAGAGAGTGACACCTTTTCCACTCAATTATCCTTCTTCCACATAGGTTCGTAAAGTAAATTTTTTCAGTATAATGTATAATATCTTTCCGTAATTTATTTATATTATTAAGGAATCAGTTTTCCTTGTGTCGCTTCCTGTACCTCTTCAAATGTAAATACTTCATTGAGTTCTATTACTTTAAATCCGTCTTTCACAGGTTTAAAAACTCCCATTTCCGTAATGATAAGATCCACCTGTTCTTTAGCTGTTAATGGTAATGTACATTTTTTAAGCAGTTTATGTTTTCCTTTATTTGTATGCTGCATAGCCACAACAACCTGACGTGCTCCTACTACAAGGTCCATTGCTCCTCCCATTCCCGGAACCATTTTTCCCGGAATAAGGTAACTCGCTATATTCCCTTCCTGATCTACTTCAAGTGCTCCGAGCACTGTCAGATCCACATGTCCTCCACGGATTATTCCGAAAGATGTGGCACTGTCGAAAAATGCTCCTCCGGGAACAATTGTTACAGGTTTTCCTCCTGCATTTACTATAAGTTCCCCTTCCGCTCCTTCAGATGAACCAAGTCCTATAAATCCGTTTTCCGACTGAAATGTAATATTCATCCCTTCGGGAACGTGATTTGCGACTAAAGTCGGCAACCCTATTCCCAAATTTACAAGTGCACCGTCCGTCAATTCTTTAGATACACGTTTTGCTATATATGTCTGTATTTCTTCCTTACTTAATTCAACCATTATTTATTTCCTCCTTTAACGATATAATTTACGAAATTATGCGGAGTATTGACATCATTAGGATCCAATTCTCCCACAGGAACTATATTTCTCGCTTCTACAATTGTTACTTTGGCATTCATTGCCATAAGATTGTTAAAATTATTTTCCGAACCTTTATAACGCAGATTTCCGTTTTCATCGGCCGTATCGGCAAAAATCAGTGCCACATCTGCATAAAGAGGGAGTTCCAGTAAATATTCCTGACCGTTTATTACTTTTTTCTCTTTTCCTTCTTCAACTAATGTACCGATTCCCGTAGGAGTGTAAAATCCTCCCAGTCCGAAAGCTCCTGTTCTTATTCTTTCCGCCAATGTTCCTTGAGGCACCAAATCTATTTCCGTTTCTTTTTCATTCATCTGTCGTCCTGCTTCAGGATTCAGCCCTATATGTGAAGCTATTATTTTTTTAAACTGTTTTTTTGCAACCATTTTTCCTACTCCTCTGTCAGGAAATCCTGCATCGTTACAGATTAAAGTAAGATTTTTTATACCGGCTGCCGCTAGAGTGTCTATTATCCCTTCAGGTGAACCGTTTGCCATAAATCCTCCGACCATTACAGTCGCACCGTCCGGAATTAATGAAACTACCTTTTCCATTTCAATAAATTTTTTCATTTCTCCTCCTAAATTTTATAATTTAATAATTTAAATCCTTAATTATACATAGCACTATTCACTTAAAGTCAGACTGATTTATCCGTTCAAATAATTTTTACAGTCACATTTTTTACAATTATATTTGAAATCGGACTTTAAATCTGATTCTTCGTACTTTATTTACATTTTAATAATAACACTTGCTCCCTGTCCACTTCCTATACAAAGTGTAGCCAGTCCGTATTTGGATTTTCTCTTTTTCATTTCATGTATCAATGTAACGAATATACGTGCTCCTGAAGCACCGATAGGGTGTCCTAATGCTATGGCACCTCCATTGACATTTGTTTTTTCAGGATTAAAGTTCAATTCCTGTGCTACACTTAAAGCCTGTACTGCAAATGCTTCATTTGCCTCTACAAGATCCATATCGTCAATAGTCAGTCCCGCTTTTTCCAGAGCCTTTTTTGATGCAGGTATCGGACCTGTTCCCATTATTGCAGGATCTACTCCTCCATTGGCATAACTTACTATTGTAGCTAAAATGGGAAGTCCCAGTTCTTCGGCTTTTTCCCTGCTCATCAGTAGTACTCCGGCAGCTCCGTCATTAATTCCGGATGAATTCCCTGCCGTAACGCTTCCGTCTTTTTTAAATGCAGGCTTGAGTTTTGCAAGGCTTTCTGCCGTAGTGTTATCACGCGGATACTCGTCAGTATCAAACATTACCGGCTCTCCTTTTCTCTGAGGAATTTCTATCGGAATAATTTCATTTTTAAACTTTCCTTCTTTTATTGCCGCTATTGCTTTCTGCTGACTGTAAGCTGCAAATTTATCCTGTTCTTCACGGCTTATTCCGTATTTATCCGCAATATTTTCTGCAGTAATTCCCATATGATAATTTTCAAAAGGGTCTATCAGACCGTCACTCAGCATCGTATCCAACACTTCAGTATGTCCCATTCTTGCACCCCAACGATGTTTAGGTATAATGTAGGCAGCCTGACTCATATTTTCAGTTCCTCCTGCCAATATTACATCAGCTTCTCCCGCTCTTATTTTATTCGCTCCGAGCTGAACCGCTTCCAACCCTGAGCCGCACACCATGTTTATTGTCAGAGCTGTCGTCGTATGAGGAAGCCCTGCATTTAATGAAATCTGTCTTGCTATATTCTGACCGAGTCCTGCTCCCAGTACATTTCCAAATATGACCTCCTCTATTATTTCAGATTTGATACCAGTTTCCTTTAAAATTCCGTTAACAACATATTCACCTAATTTTACGGCTGAAATATCTTTTAGTGTTCCTCCGTAATTTCCAATAGGCGTTCTTAACGCTGAAACTACAACTACTTCTTTACACATTACAATCACCTTTTCCTTTCAAAAATAATTATTTATATTTAAAAAATTATAAAAAAACTTAATTTTTAGAATTTTATTCTCAATTTATACGTAAATTTCATTAAAAATAATAATTATTTTCTTCTGACTAAGTTAAAAAAATATTTTGAACCATACATTAAACCCTAATTTATTTATTTTTTGTTTTCAAATAATTATATTTTTAATAAAATGAATTAACTCTCAATTATTTATAACATATTTTTTCAAAAAGTCAAATTTTTTTTAAAATTTTATATAAAACTTTGGAAAAACTATGACTTCCTCACTTTAAAATTTAAGCATTTAAATATTATTTTTACTGTAATTCAGTATATTTTTTATCTCTTTTTCATTAAATTACTATATTACCGTATTTATTTATATGTTTATTTGTGATACAATATATTAAATAAAAATTTAGGAAGGCGATTTTTATGTTAAGTACAAGAGAAAAAATTATCAATTCGTCTATAGAGCTTTTTTCTTCTAAACCTTTTGAAAATGTCTCTATACTTGAAATATGCAAAAATGCCGATGTTTCCAATGGAATCATATATAAGTACTTTAAAAATAAGGAAGAAATCTATAAATTTCTATTATCCGAAGTAATATTGAGAATAAATTCACATCTTAGTAAAATAGAAGGAAATAATATTGAAGAAAGACTAAAGGATTTTGTCAAAAAAAATCTGCTTCTCACA
>JAUNKI010000095.1 GCA_030532815.1 Leptotrichiaceae bacterium | reverse complement strand
TTGTTTTTACAGCGAACGGGCATTTTTGAACTTTAGTAAAATTTGTGTTGAATTGTTTTTTGGCTCAACCTTTTTTACAAAAAAGGTTGAACATATTTTTTTCAAAAAAAGCGTGAAAAACTTTTAAATAAATGATATCATTTTTCCTATTAAATTTCCACAAAAAAATTTCCGAAAAATCGTTCACACAATTTTTCAGAAATTTCTAAAGACTATACTGTCAGGAAATTTAAATTTCTCTCATTTCCAAAGTTCTCAGCAATTTTTTATTGTCAAATGCCAAACCTCCACCTACAACTACTGATTCCAATGAATTTGTAGCTCTGTTTATAGGTATCTGGACTATTCCTTCTATTAACTTATCAAAATTTCTTAAAAGAGAGCCTCCTCCTGTCAGCACTATTCCGTTATTAAGTATATCCGCCGACAATTCAGGAGGACATTTTTCAAGTACTTCTTTCAATGCAACTATTATTTCATTTATAGAATCTTCTATTGCTTCTCTCACCTGATTGGAATTTATTTCAATCGTTTTAGGTATTCCTGTGGATAAATCCCTACCTTTTATAGTAGCTGTGATATTATCCTCTCCTGATACCGGCATGGCTGTCCCTATTTCCTTTTTCAGATTTTCTGCTGTTTTATCTCCTATCAGCAGATTAAACTTTTTCTTTACATATTTTACTATGTCATCATCAAAATTATTACTTGCAATTCTTACTGATTTACTCGCAATAATTTCATCGAGAGACAGAATTGCTATATCTGTAGAACCTCCTCCAATATCTATAACCGTATTTCCTTCAGGCAGAGAAATATTTATTCCTGAACCCAATACGGCAGCTCTTCCTTCTTCAATCAAATATATTTTCTTTGCACCGATTGCAGCATCAAAAATCGCTCTTCTTTCAATACTTGTAACTTCAGCCGGAACACATATCATAATTTCCGGTCTGAATGGAGACCCTCCGTATATCCGTTTTACAAAAATATTGAGCATTTCCCTTGTTGCATCTATATCTGAAATGACACCTTCATTCAAAGGTCTTATTACAGCCAGATTATCCGATGTTTTTCCCAGCATTTCTTTAGCTTCTCTGCCTATCGCCACTATTTCCCCCGTTTTTCTGTCCTTTACGAGAACTGAAGGCTCATTTAATACTATTTTCTTTCTCTGTTTATCATAAATCAGAATATTTGATGTTCCTAAATCAATTGCAATATTTTTCTTCGTTCTGAAAAAATTAATAAATCTTGTAAATTTAGACATTACCGACTCCTTTTATTTTATAAATCTTTTTTAATCTTAAATTTTTAACAGTTCCTTTTCTTTTTTAGACAATACTTCGTCAATTGCAACAGTAAATTTGTCGGTCATTTTCTGAACTTTATCTTCACCTGATTTCAATTCATCTTCTGTAATTTCACTGTCTTTTTCCAATTTTCTGAGTTTGTTGTTTGCATCTTTTCTGACATTTCTTACAGCTATTTTTCCTTCTTCAGCTTCTTTTTTTACAAGCTTTACATATTCCTTCCTACGTTCCTCTGTCAGTTCAGGAACTACCAGTCTTATAATCTTCCCGTCATTTGAAGGATTGAATCCTAAATTTGCCTGTAAAATAACCTTTTCTATGGCAGGAATTATCGACTTGTCCCAAGGATCTATAGTTAATAGTCTGGCTTCAGGAGCTGAAATTGTTCCTACCTGATTTAACGGTGTCATTACTCCGTATGCTTCCACACTTACTCCGTCCAGCATTGAAACACTTGCCCTTCCGGCTCTTACGTGTGAAAATTTTTCTTTTGTATTTTCTAAAGCTTTTTGCATTCTGTCTTCAGTTTCCAATAAAATATCTTCTAACATTTTACACCACCTTGTAATTATATTTTATATATTATTATATACTTTATTTGTAATAGTTACAACTAAAATTTACAAAATTATTAATTTTTTTGAATTTTTATTTTTTTCTTCTTTTCTAATATTTATTTTCAAGTTTTATTTTTTATTTAATCTCTTTTCGGATTTTTATTTCAAATTATAATGATATTTATTAATTTTTATCTACAACTAAAGTCCCGATGTCTCCGCCTTCTACCATTTTCAGAATATTTCCTTCTTCAAGAGCATTGAAAACTACTATAGGCATTTTATTTTCCTTACATAAAGAAAGTGCCGCCGTATCCATTACACCCAGATTTTTGGAAATAGCTTCATCAAATGTTACAGTGTCATATTTTACTGCATCATTGTATTTCATAGGATCTTTATTGTAAATACCGTCTACTTTGGTTCCCTTTGCAAGTATGTCGGCATTTATTTCCAATGCTCTTAATGCACCGCTTGAATCCGTAGTGAAATACGGATTTCCCGTTCCTCCTGCAAATATTACAACTCTGCCTTTTTCCAAATGTCTTATTGCTCTTCTTCTAATAAAAGGCTCTGCCACCTGAGGCATCTGAATAGCCGTCAGTACTCTCGTAGGTATCCCGAAATGCTCTATTGCATTTTGAAGTGCAAGACCGTTCATAATAGTTGCCAGCATTCCCATAGTATCTCCTGTTACCCTGTCTACTCCTTTGGAAGTTCCCGTAGCTCCTCTAAATATATTTCCTCCTCCGATGACAATAGCTATTTCAACTCTTTTATCATGAACTTCCTTTATCTGTCTTGCAAAACTTTCGAGAACTTCATCTGAAAAACCGAATTCCTTATTTCCTGCAAGAGCTTCTCCGCTTAATTTTAATAATATTCTTTTATATTTGAGCATTAATACAACCTCCTGAATTTCAAAAAAATAGAGGGATAAAATCCCCCCGTTTTTAATTTCCGGCTATTTGTGCAGCAACTTCTGCAGCAAAATCTACTTCATTTTTTTCTATTCCTTCTCCAACTTTAAATCTGTCGAAAGATACTACTGAAAGAGGGGCAACAAATTTTTCAATAGTTAGACTGTCATCTCTTACATATTTTTGATTTACAAGACAGTTTTCTTCATAGAATTTTCTCATTTTTCCTTCTAATATTTTTTCTACAATATTTGCAGGCTTTCCTTCCTGTTCCAACTGATGTCTGGCTATTTCTTTTTCTCTTTCCAGATCCTCAGCCGTAACCTGACTTGAATCCAAGTATCTCGGATCCATAGCTGCTATATGCATAGCTACTCCTTTAGCTTTTTCCACATTTTCAGGTGTAGCTTCACCTGTCATATTTACTAATACCCCTATTTTTCCGCCTAAATGAATATAAGTTTCAACAAATCCGTCAGTTTTAACTAATTTCAGTCTTCTTATATTCATATTTTCTCCGATTTTAGCTATTAATTCAGTCAGTACATCTTCTATTTTTTTACCTTCCAGCTCTAAAGCTTTCAGTTCATCTTCAGTTGATACATCATGAGTTAAAGATAATTCAACCAGTTTTTCCCCGAATGATTTAAATTCGTCATTTTTCGCAACAAAGTCAGTTTCAGAATTGAATTCAAGTATAGCTCCTTTTTTTCTGTCTGTTGAAACAGCTCCGAATACAAGTCCTTCAGCTGCCACTCTTCCTGATTTTTTAGCAGCTTTTGCTATTCCTTTTTCTCTTAACCAGTCAATTGCTTTTTCTATATCTCCGTTGTTTTCCTCCAATGCTTTTTTACAGTCAAGCATTCCTGCCCCGGTTCTTTCTCTTAATTCTTTAATTAATGCTGTTGTAACTGCCATGTTACTTTCCTCCTAATTTTATTTATTTTACTTTCTTAATTTTGAATTTTCTATTTTTTTCAATAAATCTTTTGCAAACTCAGTACCGTCATAAAATTTTTCTTTTTCAGTTGTTTCCAGTAATTTTTTTGCCCATTTCTCTGCCTCTTCATAATTCTTAAGATCTTCATAGTACATTTTTGCCAGCATATACTGTCCGTTCATATCTCCTTTTTGGGCAAGGGATATAAGTAATTTTTCTAATTTTTTATAATTTTTTTGACTTTTATATATATTATCCAGTATATATACAGCTTCTGTTGCAGCTTCTACATTTTCTTCATCAAATTTCAACACTTCCAAAGCATATCTTTCTGCCACTCTATAATTTTTATTATCATGATAAAGGAGCATTAGTCTTACTGTTGAATATTCATTCCCTATCATTGAAAATGTCTTATGATCTCTAATCTGTTTAAGCCCTTCATGAGAACTGGATTTCAGTTTTTCTATATATTTTTTATATTTTTCCGGCATTTTCTTATTCAGCTCTTCATACAGAAGAAAGAGAGAATATACTCCGGTATCTTCATTACCCAGTTCTATTGCTTTTAGATAGTACTTTTCAGCTTCTTTATAATTTTTTAAATTATCATAGAAAGTTCCTATCATCTCATAGGCATATTCATCTTCCGGATATTTTTCAATATATTTTTTTAATAATACAATTAAATTTTTACGATCATCCTTTTGAGCTAAAATTTCAAATTGTTTCTTAAAATCCGCTTTTTCTTTTGAATATCTACTCATGGATTTTGCATCTATTATATAATAGCTATTCGTTTTTTGTACGTTATTTTCATTCTGTTCAGCTAATACACTGAAACTTCCTAATAAAAATAATCCGATTAAAAATTTTTTCATAATCCTTTTCGTCCTTTCATGTAATTTCAATTAAAGTGATACTTTATTATAAAATTATTGTTCAGACGGTAATTATACTATCAAATAAATAACTGAATAAATCCCGATATTATAATAAACTGTCTATATTATTTCAGAATTTGAATATTTTTTAAAATAAAAATTATTATTTTGCGTGAATAGGGGAATGATTTTATTCCCCTGTTATTTATTTAGTTTTATTATGCTTCTGTATTTTCCTCATTAGTTTCTTCAACTGTTTCTTGCATTATTACTTCTTCTGCAAAGTCTTCATTTTCAGAAACTTGCGAATCCTGTTCATTTTCAACGAATCCTTCTACTCCTCCGTTTCCTTCTACTGCCGCATTTGCAATAACTTGTGAAAACAGTTTAACTGATCTTATTGCATCATCATTTGCAGGTATTTTGTAAGTTACCAGTTCAGGATCTACATTAGTATCAATTAATGCTATTACAGGTATTCCGAGTTTCTTTGCCTCTTCAAGAGCTAAAAATTCTTTCTTGATATCTACAACAAACAAAGCTGCAGGAAGTTTATTCATATTTTTAATTCCGCCGATATTTTTAGACAATTTTGCCATTTCCTTTCTCAGCAGTCCTGCTTCTTTTTTAGTATAAGCCGTATCAAGAGTTCCATCAGCATCCATTTCTTCAAGTTCTTTCAGTCTTTTTACTCTTGTCTTTATAGTATTCAGGTTAGTCAGAAGTCCTCCGAGCCATCTATGGTTTACATAAAATCCTCCCGCTCTTTCAGCTTCTTCTTTTATGGCATCCTGTGCCTGTTTTTTAGTTCCTACAAACAGTACTTTCCCGCCGTTTTCAGAAATTTCCCTTACAAATTCATATGCTTTTTCTGTAGCCGATAATGTCTGATGTAAATCCAATATATGAATTCCGTTTCTTTCTGTAAAGATATAAGGTTTCATTTTAGGATTCCATCTTTTTGCCTGATGTCCGAAATGAGCTCCTACTTCTAATAATTGTTTCATTGTGATTACTGCCATTTGTTTCCTCCTATTTTATTTTGGTTTTTCTCCCACTTATCTTTAAAGACAGATTATCATCAGATAACACCCTATCTTCAAATAAAACAAAGTGTGATTTATAATCAGATTATTTTACCATTTTTTATATTCATTGTCAATGCTGTATTCAGTAATTTTCCACAAAAAAAGAGCTTTTCAGCTCTTTTTTATCGCTTTTGAATAAATCTCCTTTTAATATTGAATTTATTCTTTCCGATTATATTTTTTCAATGTTTATTTTGCTGTCAATCCTATGCTTAATCCTGCTCTGAATTCATTAAATTCTACTGTATTTCTTCCTGTTTTAGTTTTTGAAGTTTCTTTATGTACAGGTCTGTATTTTATATAAGGATTAATAGAAACTTTTCCTAACCCTGTTTCAAAGTCTTTTTTATAATGTAAATCTGTCCATACTGAGAAATAATTGTTATATCCATTTACTGCCGTATATTTTTCCCATTCATTATCCACTGTCAGTTTACCGTAGAATCCTGCAAAAGTAGGTGTCGTATAGTGAACTGCTGTATAGTAGTCAATATAAACATTTGATTTAGCTTCTTTTCCGGTTTTACTTACTTTTCCTTTTGCATCTCTGAAGTGATGAGTTAAATCAACATTATATCCGATTTTTCCTATATTTCCTTCATAAATTTTTCCGCTTGTACTTAAATCCAAATTTAATCCCCAACCGTCGGCTTTTTTGTTTACAAAGTCTGAGCCGCTGAAATGATAATCTCCTGATTTATTTCCGTTTATATTGAAATATACTGCCTGTGCTGTAGCAGAAATAGTTTGTCCGAATACATCCACATCAAATTTAGATCCAAAATATATTTCATTTAAAATTCCTTTAGTACGTGCCAAACCTTTTAAATCTTCCTTACCTGTTAAAGGATCTATTTTCTGTCTACTTGTGTCACTTATCCAACCGAAAACCGTATTAGTATCAAGTGCTCCTAATTTTACATTTTTGCTTATTTCCAGTTTTGTATACCAGTTTTCTCTTTTGTTGTAAGTTCCCAATGCTGTTATTTTATTATTTTCAAATTTATTACGATTAGTGTCATTGTCATGTCTAATCAGGAAGCTTGCATTAAGTCCCCATTCGTCAACTAAACCTAACTCCCCTGATACTATTTTTCTCCATCTTGTTCTTGCTCTGTTGTTTTTCTTAAATCCGGCATTTCCTATTCCGTTAGCCTTGTCTCCGTCTCTATCCTGCCAACCTTGTCTTAATTCATTTGTTACCTTTATACTTTTTAAAACATCCTGATCAGCAGAAGCTATTCCTGATACAGCTAATGTTAAAGCTAACAACCCTAGTACTTTTTTCATAATTCCCTCCTAAAAGTTATTTGTTAATATTTTTTATTTATATATATATTATACTAATGATTTAAGTATAATATTATAAACATGATATACTTTATACCTCATTTTTTCCATTTTGTCAAGGGAAATTATAAAAAAAATTTAAGAATAAAAAAAGAATGTTTGAAAATCATTTGAAAATTAGCTTATAAAAAGGCTATTCTATTCTTTTAAATTCTTACTGTTTATATTTTTTCTTCTGTAGAAATTATCATTATATAATTCAGCTTTTTCTCTGTGAGAGCTCATTACCGTGTTTATCCAAACTTTTTTGGAAAAAAGTTTGACAAAAAACTACCAAAACAAATTATTTCTAACTCAAAAACACTTCACTCACTAAAAAATCACAAACTCGCTTCGCTCAAACAGTGATTTTTCTTAACGTTTATTCCCATATTTTTTTCGTTGAAATAATTTGAATGTTGGAATTTTCACTTATAATTTAAGTATATATTTCTATTTCTATTGCCATTACAATTTAACCATACTTTCATTAAAAGTATTTCCTTTATTTTTAGTCTCCCTTCAACATTCAAATTTTACTGCGTGAAAAATGCAAGGAGCGAGTGTCATAAAAACATCCTTTTTGTTTTTACAGTTTTTTTCCGTGAGGGCTCATTGCCGCCCTCACACTCCTGCTATCGGCTACAAAATTT
>JAUNKI010000094.1:2269-7714 GCA_030532815.1 Leptotrichiaceae bacterium | reverse complement strand
ATGAAAATAAATGACTTGTAGAATATTTTCTGATATTTAATTTGTTTCAGGAAAAAATATTAAAATATAAAATAAAGCTAAAATCTCGGCATTCAAAATTTTGTAGCCGATAGCAGGAGTGTGAGGGCGGCAATGAGCCCTCACGGAAAAGAAAATAATATAATAAGATATTCTTGTTATTAATATTTAGTTAATCTAACTATGTAATAATTTATCAATAAAAAATTAATATAATAAATTAAAAGAAAAGGAGAAAATAAAATGAAAAATAAACTGTTAACAGTCTTGAGACTTGTAATATTAAGTACAGCTGTATCAGCTGAAAACAACATAATAGAATTTAAGACGGGATTGTCTCCCGCTTCAAAGTTTGATGTGACACCTTCAAAGAAAACAAAGTTTTCATATGAATTAGGTGCAGAATACAGATATACGGTAACTGAAAATACCGAATTAGGTGTCGGACTGGCATATCAGAATCACGGAAAATTAAAGAAATTTATCGATGTGGAAGATAGTAATTTAAGAGTGGAAGTAATGGATACGGAACTTTATGATTCAATGCCCCTTTATGCAACTGTAAAGTATAATTTCAGGAATAATTCCGACATAGTTCCGTATATAAAAGCCGACTTGGGGTATTCATTTAATATAAACGGAAATAATCAAAGCAGATACAAAACATACAGTAAAGCAACAGGAGCCGTAGTGGACGAAGGTAAATTAAAGGATTTTAAAACTCAAAACGGAATATACTATTCATTGGGAACAGGAATAGCATACAAAGGCTTTACCGCAGGACTGGCATATCAGGTAAATACAGCCAAAATAGAAGGCACAAGATATGACGGAGTAAAAGATAAGGGAAGTGCAGACTTCAGAAGATTTACACTAAGCTTCGGTTATCAGTTCGGATTTTAAATTAAAGGAGAGAAGGAAAAAGTATGAAAAAAATATTGCTTTTATTAAGTTTAATAATAACGGTAAACAGTATCGTTTATTCAGAAGGAAGAATACTTAAAAATGAACTTCCCAAAAATCAGAAGGAATTTTTTGAAGGAGACAGATTAATAGATTTACAGGAAGAAATAAAGGAAAACGGGGAAAATGTAAATATAGAAGGACTGCCTAAGTTTTTAGTAAAGACAATAACTTTAAAAACTCCCGCAGGACATATAAAACCTTTTGTAAATCCGAAAAAGATAAATGAAATAATAAATGAATACAGAAATACCGAAATAAACATAATAGATTTAAGAACATTGGTAAAAAGATTAAATGAGGAATATACTAAAAAAGGGTATATAACGACAAGGGTATATCTTGAACCTGACCAGAATATACAAAGGGGAGTAATAAAACTTACGGCACTGGAAGGGAAAATAGAAGAAATAGTCCTTGACGGGAACACGGAAAAAGATAAAAGAAAAGTGTTTTTCGCCTTTACAAATGAAAAAAGAAAAGTCTTTAATATATCCCATATAGATAACGGTATAGACAACCTTAACAGAGTAGAGTCGAATAATTCAAAAATAAGTATAGTGCCGGGAACAAAACAGGGCTATTCAAAAATAGCAATAGAATCTGAAAAAGAAAAGCCTATAAGATTGATATTGAATTATGAAAATACTCAGAAAAATAAACAGAAGTATAAAACAACACTGGAATATGACAATCTTTTGGGAATAAATGACAATATATATCTGTCCTACAAAGGAGACACGGGAAAACTGACAAAGGATAAAAAGAATAAGGACGACTATTCCCGAAGTTATTCCTTTGGCTATTCCTTTCCGTTTAAAAGCTGGAGTTTCAGTTTATCCTATAATAATACAAAAGATAAAAGCTTAATATCGGGAAGTACATCAAACTATACATTACAGTCTGAAAGCAGTCAGTATGGAGTAAATGCGGGAAAACTTCTTTACAGAAATGCAGATATGAAACTGAACTTAGCAATGGGTCTTGACGTAAAAAGGGAGAGAACTTATATTGCAGACCGTAGACTTGAAACACAGGACAGGAATATAACGGTGGGAAGTATAGGCATAAACGGAATGTTTAAACCTTTTAAAGGGATAATGTCCTACAGTTTATCATATTCCAAAGGAATAAAAGGCTTCAGGTCAAATGATGACAATGACTTTAACAGCGGAACACTTCCTACTGAAAGTATAGAACCTTCAGATAACAGATATGAGTTCGGGAAGGTAAGTCTTAATTTAAGTTACTATAAGCCTTTCTATTTTAAGAATCAGGGAATAACATTAAGAACGGTATTTAACGGACAGTATTCAAAAGATGCTCTGTTTTCTACAGAAAAATACAGTATAGGAGATTTCGGTACGGTAAAGGGCTTTCCGGTAACAGTATCAGGAGATACGGGATACAGTACAAAAATAGAATTAAGCTATATACTTCCGAGCAGTGAAAGTAAAACAGGCAGATTTATGTATAAGCTAAGACCGTATATGGAAGCTGATTTTGGGAAAGTAAGAAATAATTACGATGAATATGGAGAAAAGAAAGGAAAAGTGACGACACTTTCAAGTTATTCACTGGGGGTAAAGTATTACGGAGAAAAGGTAACACTGGATACGGGTATAGCAAAGACCGATAAGGGGAGAAGCCTGACAAAAGCTGAATCCCATAGAGGATATATAACGTTGTCTTCAACATTCTAAAAGGAGATTAAATATGAAAAAAATAATAATGTTTTTAATTTTAACAGTGTTTTTACTAAGCTGCGGCAGTTCAGGTCAGAATATCGGAGATATAAATAAAGGGAAAGTTCAGGGACTTGAAGCGGAGGAGTTGCAGGTAATAGACGGAAAGCTTTATAAGTACGGTGAAGAAAAACCTTATAGCGGAAAAGTAATAACAAGAGATGAAAATGATAAAATAATAATGATAGAAACATCAAAGGAAGGAAAAATAGAAGGAGAAGTAAAAACCTACTATGAAACGGGGAAATTAAAGGAAGAATACAGTGTAAAGGACGAAAAGACCGAAGGAAAGTATAAATGGTACGGAAAAGACCGGAGTATAGAAATAGATGCAACATACAAAAATAATGAAAGGGAAACGGAAAAGGCAGTATCGTCAAAAGACAAGAAACCTTATACGGGGACATATACGGAAACATATGAAAGCGGAAATATAAGTCAGGTAATAAAGTTTTCGGAAGGTAAAAGAGACGGAGAAACAATATATTATTATGAAAACGGAAAAATAAAGGAAAGAATACCTTATACACAGGGTTTAAAAGAAGGGAGTTACTTTTATTACAATATATCGGGAGAAGTAATAGGAAAAGGGACTTTTGTAAATGATAAAAGAGAAGGGCAGTGGCTCATATATGATGAAGCGGAAAATACATTAATAGAAAAGATATATTCAAACGGACTTGAAGAAGGACCTTATAAAGTATATTATGAAGACGGGAAAATACGTGCAGAAGGGACATACAGGTCGGGAAAGTTTGAAGGAATGTACAGGATATATTATCCTAACGGAAATATAGAAACGGAAATAAATTATGTAGGGGGAAAAAGAGAGGGAGCTTATAAAATAAACTATGAGAGCGGTAAAGTAAGGGAAACGGGAAATTATAAAGATGATAAGCTTGTAGGAGAAATATCCATAGTATATGAAACAGGAGTAAAACTTGCAGACTTACATTATACAGATGATGGTAGGAAGACGGGGAAATGGATATATTTGTATCCGAGCGGGAAAGTACAGCAGGAATTTAGTTATGAAAATGATAAGCCTGTGGGAAGATACAGAAAATATTATGAAAGCGGCAAAGTAAATGAAGAGGGACAGTATAAAAACGGGCTTCTTGAAGGAGAAGTAAAACTGTATTATGAAAACGGACAGACGGCTTCGAGGGTGAAATTCATAAGAAACTCCAAAGAAGGAGAAGGAGTATCCTATTATGAGAACGGTAAGGAAAAAGAAAAGGGAATATTCAGACATAATAAATACGAAGGAAAAGTAAATATATATTATGATAATGGAGATGTAGCCGTAGAGCAGACTTATAAAAACGGAAAGATAGACGGAAGTTACAAGGAATATTACAAGGGAAATAAGCCTAAGGTAGTGGGTGCGTATATAAACGGTCGACAGGAAGGAGAATATACATCGTATTATGAAAACGGACAGAAGGAGCTGGTATCAAAGTTTAAGTCTGGACTTGCAGAAGGAGAATGGGTATATTATTATCAGAATGGTAAGGAAAGTAAGAAGATGACCTTTGTAAAGGGTTTGAGAGAGGGCAGACAGAGTGAGTATTATGAGAATGGCAATAAGAAGCTTGAGTCGGAATTTAAGAACGGCAGGGAAAGCGGAGTATGGACAGTATATTTTGAAAACGGAAAGATATCGACGACATTTTCGTATGTTGACGGACAGTTGAACGGTCCTGTAGTAATAAATGACGATAGGGGCTTAAAGATAGTTGACGGTCAGTATAAGGACGGAAAAGAGGATGGCAGATGGTTATTTTATGATGAAGGCGGAAAGGTAAAGAAAGAAGAGAACTATATTGCCGGAAAGAAGCAGTGATTTATAAATTGTATGAATGTCGACTTGTCAGTATACCGACATATTCGTAACAGTTATAAGTGTGAAGTATCTTTTTTAATGGGTCAGCTTTATAATAGAAAATGAGGTAAATGAGTTTGCAGCAGAGTTATTATCTTATAATAATGAAGAAATAAGTTATGATTTAATTGAAAACTGTGATTTAGGACTTGGAGTAATAAAAGAAATAAAAAGATATAAAAAGTAAAAGGAGTGATTTTGTGAAAAGGATAATTTTATTGTCAATAGTAGTGTTTTCATTGAATGCTACTTCACACCCGGGAAGAACAGATAGTGCAGGATGTCATACGAACAGAAAAACAGGAGAGTATCATTGTCATGGAAAAACAGGAAGTAGCAGCAGTGGTAATAAAACAAGAAAAAAAGTTACAACGACAAAAAGCAAAAGTTCATCAAGGAAAAGAGCAACTAAAACAACTAAAAGTACAGACAGTGGAATAAAAGGAACAGGAGCAGCAGTAGGAGAATTGTATTTTAAAGATTGTGATGAAGCTAAGAAAAAAGGATATTGGAATATCAGAAAAGGTCAACCTGGATATAGAAAAGGACTTGATCCTGATGGAAACGGTGTTGCTTGTGAAAGAAAATAAAATCACAACATTTTTGAGAAATTTCTGTATATTTTGTAATTTTTGGGAATAGGAAATTAGGAAAAATAATAGGAAAAAAAGTTGAAAAAGTAATGATCAAAAATAATAGCAGATGAATTACGAGAAAGATTAACCGGAGAAATTAGACTATTTCCTATTAATGAAGAATAAAATAGAGCCAAACAAGGCTCTTTTCTTTTCTCAAAATCTATTGATATATGTTTTAATATATGTTGTTGTGTAT
>JAUNKI010000094.1:0-2259 GCA_030532815.1 Leptotrichiaceae bacterium | reverse complement strand
TTTGGTAGAAAGATTTATGAATTCGAGTAAAATAATTAAAATGTTAAAAGATGACGATGGGAAATTAAAAGAGTAATCATCATTTTAAACATTCTGACAAGAAAGGCTTGGAACTGTGCCACACCCGAAAAAAGATATACTCATTGGTACGGTAAACAGCATTTTAAAACAGGCGGGGTTAAAATAACCTGCTTGTTTTCCAAAATGAAATGGATAGGAGCTGATTAGATGAAATATTATTATTATTATTATGCTGTATTTGAAAAAGATAGTAATGGAGATTATAATATTTATTATCCTGATTTAGAAGGCTGGCTTACTTGTGCTAAAAATATAGATGAAGCTCTTTATATATCAAAGGACGCTTTAGAAGGTTATTTATTAGTATTAGAAGATGAGAAGGAGAAAATAAAATCTCCGAGCAGTTATCGGGAATTATCTAAAAATTTAAAGGAAAATGAAGTGCTGCAATTAGTCAGTGTGGATACTGACTTTGTAAGAATGCGAGAAATGAATAAATCTGTAAATAAGATGGTAACTCTTCCGAAATGGATTATAGAGTTAGGGAAAGAAAGAAAAATTAATTTTTCTCAAGTATTGCAGAACGCTTTGAAAAAAGAATTAGGTATAGATTAAAAAGAAGCTCTTGACAGGGCTTTTTTTCTTTTTGAATAATTTTAAATTTTTCTTTGCTTTTTCTTTTTTATGAGGTATAATATTATTAAAAAAATTACAAAAAGGAGTTGATAAAATGAATGAGGGAAAAAAGTTGTGGTATAAAAAATGGTGGGGTATAATATTAATTATACTGTTTTGGGTATTTTTAGTACCTGTTGTTATTTATCAAAGTAAAATAAGCAAAACAAAAAAAATAATGTTTGGAGGTATTTATGCACTGTTAGTTTTTATTTTTTTGTGAGTAATTCTAATTTTGCATCAAAACAAGGAGAAAAAAGAGAATCTTCTGTAATTTCTCAATCTAAAAAAGAAGAAAAAACTGAAGTAAATCCCGAAGAAAAAAAGAAGGAGATTGAACAAAAGGTAGAAGAAGAAAAAAAGAGAATAAGGGAAGAATTTTTGAAATATGAAGAGCAACATTTGGATTTGTGGGATGAGATGGTTAAAAGTATGCAAAATGAAGATGTATATTCTGCATATTATTATGCAGATAAATCAGAAAAGTCTCTATTGAATATTTGGAGGGAAATTAGAAGTTTAAAATGCAATAAAACTGGAGATGATGAGTTTGATAAGCAGTGTAAAGGAGTAATAAAAAGTGGAAATACCGCTTATTTGTTAAAACAGGAAGCAGCTAAAAAATTAATGGTTTGGTTTGAAGATCTAAACTCTCCTAAAAAAGCAACAGGAGCTAAAGAAGCACTTGAACAAGCTGTACAAAGCTGGAAAGCATTTCAATTTGAATTAGCATTAATAACAATGAGTCAAGAAGAATTACAAAAATATCAAAAAAAAGCGGAAAAAGAAAACAGTAATAAAAAAAAGTAAATAAAATTATTGGAATAAAGGCTCTTAGGGGTCTTTATTTTTTATTTATAATCTTCTTGCGTCTGTGCAAGAAATATGACATATTAAAATTGAGGTGATAAAATTGAATAAATATAAAGAAATAAGAAAACAAATGATAAATAAAAACTTAACTTGGCAAAAAATAGTTGAGAAGAGTTCCTTATATAAATCAAATTGGGGTTTGAGGTTAGCAATTAAAAATAATGATGAAAAGGCAATAAAAGAAACTGAGCAGGTAATAGCAAGTTTCTAACTTTTTATTGTTTTTTTTTGAAATAGTGCAAGAAAGAGAGGTGGGAAATATAATAAAAAATAGAGCCTTTAAGACTCTGAAAAAGCTTAGTTAAGTGTAGAACGTTTATGAGCCGGAACTTTTGTACCGTCGCTTTTTGTATAAGACTTCACAGTTACAATTTTGACTTTGTTTCCTGTTTTGCCAGATGTAGCTTTAGCCATTAATAATCAAGGATAGTTTATTATCAAAAATCAAAAACGTTTAAGATTGAAAAAGCTTAAGTAAAAAAATAAAAGCACCCCAAGAGGTGCAATATATATTTATTATAAACTAATTATATCAAAAATTTTTTTGTAATGCAAGAGGTAGAAAAATAAAATGGCAAAATTCAGAGTAAATAAAACAAGTAATTATACAGTCATATCAAATTATCATTTAAAAGAAAGGGAAATGAGCTTGAAATCAAAAGGACTTTTAACTTTGATGTTAAGTTTACC
>JAUNKI010000093.1 GCA_030532815.1 Leptotrichiaceae bacterium | reverse complement strand
TGATGTTTCCAGTCCTGATACGTATTCCTCCACATTCTTTCGACTTAAAGTGACATCGACTCTTTTTTCGGAACTTTCAGCGTCCGCATTAAGTAGAGGTGCTGTTTCTACATTGGAAAAGTTACCGCTTATTGCGTTATCTGAAACAAGAATATTTTCATGTATTCCTTTTGCCGTAATATACTGTTCCTCACCATTTTTAACAGGATTTATTTCCAAAGACGATCCGTTTAACTCCACTCGGCCTTTTACATAAGTATTTGCTCCAAGATTGGAAACGTATTTTGAAAGAGACGACGCTTTATAGTCTCCTCCTATAACAGTATTGCCTCCGCTGTTTACAAATGTACCTTCATTATTTATTCCGCTTTCCAGAAAAGCATTTTCACCTGTTTCCACTGTTCCCAGTTTTGTTATTGATAATGAAGAAACATATCTGTTTCCTATTTTCAGTCTTCCTCCGTTTACTTTTGTTCCCCCTGTAAAAGTACTTCTTCCGCTTAGTACAAGTTCTCCCGGACCGTTTTTGACAAGTCCTGCATCTCCCGAAATATCATTGGAAAATATATATGTTCCTACTGATACATCTGCTACTACATTAGCTCCCAATGCAAGCCTTCTATCAAATAATGCGGGACCTCTAAGTGCTTTGTCAATATTCAGAAGTCCCCAGCCGAAGTCTTCATCTACACCTTTTTTACCTATATCCGTTGCAGTGGAAAGTATAGTCTGCCTTATAAGGCTTCCGTCCATCCACGGATATTTTTCCTTTAACAGTGCAGCCGTCCCTATTACCATAGGTGCTGCAAACGAAGAACCGTTTCCTCCGTACTGTCCGCCGTTTGAAGAGAAATTAATCCCTGATACTGCTGTTATTGACCAGTTTTTAGCTGCTCCGGCTCCGGACAGCCTTTTCATTTCACTCCATTCAGTATTGGCAGGATCAAACCGACTTGTTTTTGCCAAACCGACAACATTAATCCACCCTTTTTCCAGCTCTCTTACATGATAAGGAAGTCCAGCTTCAAGGGACGGATTATCATGAAATGATTCATTTCCTGCAGCCCATACGAATAAAGCTCCTTCTCTTACCCCTTTTTTATAAAAATCCAGAATATCCCTGCCTATCTGACTTTCAACAATGGCAGGATTGTTCCATTTATAATCCGTTACCTGACTGTCTATTCCGAAAGACTGATTAAATATTCTTACCCCTCTGTTATAAAGTTCATTATACATTGCTACCGTCGGATCAGGATGAAATTCTCCTTTACTGTTTCTTTTGGATGCATCAGCTGCCTCAATTGTAACTCCTTTTGCAATTCCGTTATGAGTATTTCCTCCTATTATTTCTGCTACTATTATCCCGTGGTCTTCATCAGTTGTCGGAGAACCGTGAGAAGTTACTCTAAGTCTTCCCCCAAATTTATTGCCTATATCAGTTTGTAATCCCGGAGTAGTTGTTTTGAACCCTACATCTAACACACCTACTTTAACTCCGGCTCCGGTTTGCGTTGTTGCAGCTGTTTTATTGTTTACATTATTTTTATTATAATTTCTGTCAGTGGCATTCCATTTGATATTCCCGTTTGAATCATATTTCGATTCAGGGGGAAGACTTGGAAAACTTGGAAAATTAGGTCTGTTAGGTGTTGACGGTCCCGGTATACTCGGAGTCGGAGTTGAAGTTCCCCCTCCTCCACCTCCTCCACCGCCGCCTCCACAGCTGGCAAGGGTTACTAATAAAGCCAGTATTAATGCTGTTTTTTTCGTTTTTATGTTCATTTTTTCCTCCTATTTTTAGACTTTTTCTTTCTCTTTTTCATTCGGTTACATTAATTTTGGCTGAATCATATTACCAAACTAAAAAATAAATTCTATTTTTATTTTAGTCTAAACTTCTGAACTTTCAGTTTCTTCATATTCAATAAATGCCTCTGCCTTTTTCATTTTTTTATTTCCCTCAAATAATCCTCCTTCTTGAATAACGAACAATGTAGATACTACATTTGCCAGCACTCTGCCTTTTTCACCTATTTCAACCTTTTCAGCCAGTATTTCTCCTGAAACTTCTCCGTCTACAAATACGGTTTTAGCAACTATATTTCCTACTATTCTTCCTCCGCTGCTCACATGAACGGTATTGTCACATTTAATGTCTCCTTCCAGCACCCCCTCAATTTGTGTCATTGAATCAGTTTCAACTACTCCTTTTACATAAGTTTTTGCCGATATTACACTTACTCCTTCAGAAACATTTAATTCTTTCCCATTATTGTTAGAAAATATTCCCATGGTATACTCCTTTCTTTTTCAAATATTATATTAAAATTTTTACTATCCCAGTCCATAAAATTTTTAGGCTCTATCGGTGTTCCGTTATACCTTACTTCATAATGTAAATGAGGACCTGTGGAACTCCCTGAATTTCCCCCTTCTGCTATGATTTTCCCTTTACCTACAATTTCACCGTTTTTAACGAGTATTTTGTTCAGATGTGCGTAAGTTGTCTGAAATCCGTACATATGATCTACGACTACGACATTCCCGTATCCTCCTTTTACTCCTGTAAAACTTACTCTGCCTATTGCTGAGGAAACTACAGGATCACCAATATCCACTCTTAAATCTATTCCATGATGAAATTTTCTATGTCCACTGATTGGATGCACTCTTTCTCCGAAGGGACTTGTAATATGTATATCCCTTAATAAAGGACTTCCACTCGGAATTATGCTCAGCATAATATTTTTTTTGTCTTCAGGAACGTTTTTAACATTATTTAACGTCAGATTTTTCAGATTTTTCAATTCTTCAGCTTTCATTTTCTGCTCTTCTTCATACTTTTTTCCGAGTTCCATTATTTCCTTATTTTTTGATAAATATAACTGAAAACTTCGGTATTTTTCAAATAAAAACCATATTATTCCCGCCATTACAAGAAATAATACGAATATTAAAAATCTTATTATTTTTCTTACTCTTTTTTTACCTGCTGAAGACTTTTTCAAATAGCTTTTTGTTCCGCTTTCCCTAACTTGGATAATAATACCTTCAGCTATTTTTTTTTCGTTTTTTACTTTGCTTATGGATTTCTTTTTCTCTGACTTTTCATATACTTCATTTAATTTTTTTTCTTTTAATGCATTTAAAATTTCCAGCTCAGTTTTTCTTTTTTTCTCCATAACTGTAGATTAACTTAAAAATAAAAGTTTTCTCCTTTTTTAATATTTTTATTTAATTTAATATATTATACTACATTTCATTAATTTATCCAAATTGAAAATTTATGAAATATGTTATCAAAATTTCGGATATTATTTAACTTTAAAAAATATCTTTTCTATTATTATTCATACCTATTTTTTCATATCAGGCAGCATAAATTAAAAATATCATTTTCTTTTTAAACCAATTATATTAAACGGCATCAATGAATTGAATATCTGTAATTAAAAGTTATCTTACTTTGACTGATTTTCCTTTTCAGTAATTTCGGAAAATGTTTTTCATTTAAGAAGTTTTATATTTTAATATATGCCAATATATGCCGAGAATTGTTTCTGTTCACTAAATTAGAAATTTATCAGTCTAAAATAAATTCATATTCGCGATATATCAAGTTATCTTTAAAATCAAAAATATCCAGTGAGCATATCCCCAAATCATTTATTAAATAAGCGGCTATTCGATTTCCATCCTTGGAAATCTGCATATTCTGACATGAAAATTGAATATTCGTATTCTCATAAGCTTTTTTCATTGTTTGTATATAATTTTCCACACCACTGATAGTTCTTACTTTTTTATCAAATAATTTCCAAATAATTTCTGTATGCAGAAATTGTTTATATACTGCCCAATCACGTTTATTTTCGTCTTCAAAAAAAGACTTTAAAATATCTTTTGTCACCATAAATATCCCCTTATAAATTCTAACTTTGATATCATATATTTTTGTACCCCATTATACTTCTTATACATACTTTTGTCAATAAAATTAAAAGGAAAAAGAGAAAAACATCAATCATATTCCTTGACTTTTTCCTTTTTTTTAGTTATACTCTTATTAAAAATTATTATAAACATCAGGAGGTAGAAATGAATCAAAATATATTGATTAATAATTTAATTAAAGTAAAAAATAAGGAAAACGAAACTGTAAAAAATATTTTTCTTGTTATAGGCGGCGTATTTTTTATAGCACTTATGTCTCAAGTGAAAATTCCTTTACCGTTTACGGTTGTGCCTATAACAGGACAGACTTTTGCCGTTATGCTGATCGGACTTACTTACGGTAAAAAACTCGGTGTATCTACTTTACTTTCATATATTACTGCAGGTACAGTGGGACTTCCTGTATTTACAGGTTTTTCAAGCGGATTTCCTTTTACTTCGCCAAGTGGAGGGTTTATTATAGGATTTTTATTTGCAGCTTATATTTGCGGATATTTTGCAGATAAAGGATGGACAAAATCCTATACAAAATTAATATTAGTATTACTTTTAGCTCATTCTGTCCTATATTTATTCGGGCTTGTGCAGCTTTCATTATTTTTTCCTAATAAAAATATATTTATAATAGGACTTATTCCTTTTATTCCGGGAGATATAATAAAAATGATTTTGATGATGGGAATACTTCCTGCTGCTTGGAAATTTGTAAAGGAATAAAAATATTTAAAGGAGATTTTAAAATCTCCTTTACTTTTTAACTTAATATAAAATACGAATATTAAAAAGTATTTGAACTACAGTACATCAACGGATTTTTAATAAAATCATGATATTAACTGTATCAATAAGGAGAGATATGAGAAAAATAAAAAAAGAAAAGACTGAAATCCCGAATAATATGAAAAAACATTCTGATCCGACTGACAATGATTTTCACAATACTGATATTATGAAACAGATAAAATTTATACTTCTCGTGAGTTGGATTTTTCCTTTTTTCGGTTTGTCCTTTTTACATTTTGTAAGAAAAACTTTACATGAAAAACCGAAAAAAATATTGTGTAAAATTTTGAATATGGAGTTTACTTCCATACTTATTTTATTTATAATGGTTTCACTGCTTAATACTTTAGCATTGGCAAAAGTTAATGGAATATTTATTTTCATATTTGTAATTTTTATACTGCTGATTTTAACTTACTCAGTGATTTCACATATAATCGGAACTTTAAAATGGTTAAAAGGAGAAGATTATTCATTTAAATTTTCTGCCGAATTTTTTAAACCTTATAAAAATATACCTAAAGAATAGCAAAAAGAGCCGCTTTATAAATCAGAAAAATGTACAATCTGTAAACTTTTATATATTTTTTATAAACCTGATAGAAATAAGGGTTTATAATTTAAAAAATATTAATTATTTATAGATTTTAAACTATTTCCAACTTATAAAGCGACTTTTTTTATTCTCATAAAATTTAAGTTAGACTTTTTTAATTTTTCTTTATAAAATAAGAAACTTAAAATATTAAATTATCATGTCTTTTATTGAAAATTTTTGCTTCAGATAATTACTATACACCATATATTTTCATTAATTCTTCAAGTTCTTTCTTTTCTTCTATTTCATTTATTTTTCTCATTGAAAGAATGATAGATTTTCTTTTTTCATTAAATTCTGTAACTACCGCTTCAACTTCATCTCCTACAGAAAACTTTTCAGAAATATCCTTTAAAAATTCATCAGTTAACTCTTTTTTAGGAATCATTCCGTTAAATCTGTCCGTTAATTTTACAAGAACTGAGTTTTCCTGTATTGCAACAATGGGTACTGTTACTTTATTTCCTATTTTATACTGATCAGCAGCTTCCTTCCAGGGAGATACAGTCAGCTGCTTTAAACTTCCTCCTATTCTTTTATCTTTTTTATCAATGGAAATTAGTTTAAGTTCAACTTCATCTCCTGTTCTAAAATTAATTTCTTCATTTTTATTCCATGAAAACTCATTTTTATGAATAAATACTTCTATTCCTTCTCTGATTTCTGCAAATATTCCGTATTCCTGAACATTTACGACTTTTCCTTTTACAATATCTCCTATATTGTAATAGTCTTCGATTTTATCCCATAAATCATCAAGTATAGCTTTCACACTTAAAGAAATTCTGTTCTTTTCATCATTAAAGCCTATTATTTTAAACTTAACAATTTCTCCTTCTTTAAATTTGGAACTTAAATTTGAAATTCTCTTATATGCCAAGTCTGAAACATGGAGTAGTCCGTCTATATCCTTTTCCAGTTCTATAAGTAAGCCGAACTCAAATATTTCTAAAATAGGTTTTTCCAGTATATCTCCTATTTTATACTTTTCTTTTACTTTATCCCATGGATTTTCCGTCAGCTGTTTTACGCTTAACTTTACATTCTTTTTATCATTTTCAATATTAATAATTTTAGCTTTAAATTTATCTCCTTCTTTATAACTTTTTAAAGCTTTTGCAGTATTGCTCCATGCCAGTTCAGAAATATGTATAAATCCTTTAATTTTTTCAATATCTACAATTAGTCCGAAATCAAGAATTTCCTTTATGGTAACATCTGTAACATCATTTATACTATGTGTTTCAGAAAACGAAATCCAAGGATCTTCTTCCAGCTTCTTTATACTTAACTTAATCTTTCGTTTTTCTTCGTCTTTTTCAATTACTTTTGCTTTTATTTCATCACCTATACCGAATTTTTCAATCAAATCACCAACCTGATCCCATGATACTTCAGAAATATGTATAAATCCCGTTGTATGTTCCAAATCAACTATAATACCGAAATCAAGGATTTCCTTCACTTTTCCAGTTATAACATCATCAATATTAAGTGATTTTAAATAATCCTCCTCTTTTTTTCTTACTAAATCCGATCTTGAAAGCGTAAGATTATTTCTTGTTTTCTCTTTTATAATAAATTTAAACTTTTCTCCTATATGTTCACTCTCTCTTTCAAAAGCGGAAAGAGAAAACGGTAAAAATCCTTCATTTTTACCTACTTTAACAAAATAGCCTCCTTTTATTTTTTTGACAACTGTTCCTGTAACTATCTCCCCTTCAGTTAAAGAAGCAAATTCCTTTGCCTTATCAAGCAAAAATTTGGAAACAATTATATTATCCTCATCTTTTCTTAATACTTTTACTTCTATAGTATCCCCTATATTAAAATCCTCTATTTCTCTAATTAAAATTCTTCCTTCCTGTTTATCATTCAAATCCAGATAGGCAAAATCGTTATCTTTTCTTATAATAACAGCTTCTATTACATCTCCCGACTTCTTTTCTTCTGGTAAATAATCATTCAGCATTTCCTCAAACAAATCATTAAATTCACTCATTTTCAATCTCCTTAGACAGTATTTTATTCATTATTTTCAATTTACCAATAATTTATAAAATATATAAATTATTTAAATCGAAAAATTTTATTTATTAGTTTATCTGACTATAACAAAAGGTTTTGTAATTTTTAAAATTTTCCGCTTCTATATTTTTTTATCTCTACTGTTCTCTTCTTTCACTTTTACCTCCTTTAAAAAATGTTATGATTTAACATTTTATATATATTATAACAGATAAATCAATAAAAATAAATAGTAATCTAAAATATAAGTATGCAAATTAAAAATCTGATATATAATCAAATACATAATAAAAATACAATCAATATAATATTTACAGTCATATATCAAAATAAGTTCAATTAAAGTACGATTCCAAAAACTGTTTCATAAACTAAAAAATTTCAATTATAATTTAAAAACCATCATCCCAAAATTAATAGATAGATGTATACAACTTCACTCATTTGCAGTAAGATGTTTGTAGCTCATAGAATTATTTCCGTTAAATACTTTAT
>JAUNKI010000092.1 GCA_030532815.1 Leptotrichiaceae bacterium | reverse complement strand
GTAATGCTTTTATTTCGTATTCTCTGAGATATTTAATTTTATTTATCATAGAATTAAAGTGCTTTACAAGAACTTCAATTTCATAACTTGTATTTTTTTCCGGAGAAAATTCACTTAAGGAATTTTCAAATTTTTGTATATGATTTCCCAGTTTTATCAAAGGTTTGATTAATTTTCTGATAATTAGGTATGTAGCAATTGTAGTAAATGCGAGGGAAATAAGAAATATAGCTATAATAACATCGGAAAAACTTTTTTTCAGCAGAATGAGGTCATTCATTTCAGAAAAACTTATTAACTGCCAGTCGGTATTTTCTATATTGACTTTTGTCAGAGCAATGTTTTTGTTTTTATAATATTCTTCATTTTGAGATAAAAATTTGCTCAGACATTTTTTGGTTATAAAACAGTTTACATCTTTATAATAAATAATATTTTTTTTCCCGTCAATTATAAGATTGTCACTTTGCTCACCTATGGAAATATCTTTCAGATATTCATTAAGAGACTGATATTTTATATCAAAAACAATAACGCCTAAATTTTCACCGTCTTTATTTTTTATATCTTTGCTTATTGATAAAACCCAGCTTGCCATATCCATAGAAGTCTGCTTTTTCCTTATAGGATTTAAGACGGGGTGATCGGTATTATTTATAGCACTTATATACCAGCTTTCCTTCATCATGTCAGCTGAAATATCCATATTGACTGATTTTTCATTGGAAATAATATCTCCGTTTTTTCCTATGACAGTTATACTTTTTATATTTCCGTTATTTTCATTTATTATAAGCTGAATCATTTTTTCCACATTTTCTCTGGAAATCTCGTTCCGCGTTATAAGAGCGTCTGTAACATCAGTATTAATTGACAGGAGATTTATAAGATTTTTCAGCTTATCCACATATAAAGAAACATATTCTGCACTTTTTTCCGCATTTTTCCGTGTAGATTCTATTTCTTTTTTCATTATAATATATTTGGAACTGTAATAAAAAATACTGCTTAGAAAAAATATAAATAAAAAATTACCTATCAGATAATAAATTATTATTTGAAACATCATGGATTTTTTTATAGATTTTTTTAGTAAATTCATAATTTCTCCTAATTATACGGAACTTTTGTATCAGTTTTTTTCAACAATATTCTTTTTAAATTCTTTAGGTGTAACACCGAAGGTTTTCTTAAATTTAGAGTTGAAATAGTGTACATTGTCAAAGCCGATACGTTCACCTATTTCATAATTTTTCAGATCAGTAGTAAGCAGCAGCAGTTTTGCCTTTTCCATACGGACATTATTCAGATAATTCTGAAAGGGAACTCCGAATAAATTTTTAAAAAGAGAACTCAAATATCCTGAAGACAAATTCAGATCGTCTGCAAGAGAATTTAAGTTAAAAGAAACATCGCTGAAATTTTCTTCAATTTTTTTTGAAATAATGCTTTTATATTTGCTGTTTGAAGTCAAAGTATCCGTAGTGTCATTTTTAATTCTGTTTATCAGTTTTTCAGCTTCAATATGCTTTTTTTCTTCGTTCAGTTCAAATACCAGTTTTGTTATTATCTCATTTATATCTTTCTTTGAAACAGGTTTTAATATATAGTCTTCCACACCTATTTTCAAAGCTTTCTGAGCATACTCGAAATAGTCGTATCCGGTTATGATAGCGATTTTAGTTTCTTTTTTTATATTTTTCATTTCTTTGGCAACTGTAAGCCCGTCTTTAAAGGGCATGTTTATATCAAGGAGAACGAGATCGGGTAAAACTTCGGAAAATATCTCAGAGGCGGAGTTTCCGTCTTCCGCCTCATATATATCAGTTATTCCGTATTTATTAAAATCTATAAATGTTTTTATTCCTCTTCTTATTATAGGTTCATCGTCAACTATTAAAAGACTGTACATTTATTTTACTGCTCCTTTTATCTGTCCCGAATTCATATGACCGGGCAATACTTTTACGACGTTCAGGTTTGCGTCCAATATTACATTTGAAGGATATCCTCTGACCTGAGCTTTTTTTAGAACTTCACCTTTTTCATCCATAAGAACTGTTACATTTTTATAGTTTAATCCTTTATACCACTGTACAAATTTATCCTTAGGCTTTTCTCCCTTATATCCCGGAGAAACTATCGTTATTACTTCAAAGTTTTTATTTTTCTCTCCGCTCAGAGTATCCAGTTCCTGTAATCCTGCAAGACATACAGGACACCATGAAGCCCACATTTTTATATAAACTTTTTTTCCTTTATATTTACTAAGTGAAACTGTATTATTGTTTAAATCTTTTAATTGAATTCCGTTCAATGAAGTACCTCCTACGGCTAAAATATTGAAACTTAATATTACAAGTAATAATGTAACTAATTTTTTCATAATTTTTAAAATCCTTTCTTTAATACTGTCTTTTACTAAAAATGTAATTTATTGGTTATAAGTAGAATACCCATAAGAATAATAAGTATTCCCCCTATTATTTTGAATTTATCCAGATGCTTATTTAGAACTTTTGTTCTTTTCAGTAATTCTTTGGAGAAAAATGAAAACAGGATAAAAGGTGTAGCCAATCCCAAAACGTAAATAAACATCATCATTCCTCCGTATATGGCAGAACCTCTGTCTCCTGAAAGAGCGAGAACTGATGTTAAAATCGGTCCTACACAGGGAGTCCAGCCTAAACTGAATGTCAGCCCCAATATAAGTGCTTCCAGAGACGAGCTTTTTCCGTCAGTTTTTATTTCAACCAGCTTGGTTTTTTCCAGCTGTCTGAATTTTAATATGCCCATCTGATGTATTCCTAAAATTATAACTATTATTCCTGAGATTATTCTTATATTATCGTTGAAAAAAATATTTCCGAGAAATCCGAAACTGAATCCCAGACTTACAAATGTGAGAGATAATCCCAATATAAATAAAAATGTATTTATTATAGTTTTCTTTCCTTTACTTAAAATTCCGAGATATACCGGAACAATAGGAAAAATACAAGGCGAAAAAAACGAAGCAAGTCCCGCTAAAAATACACTTCCTATTAATAACTGCTGTCCAAACATATTTTACTCCTTAACTATTTAACTAAATTTACAAGATATCCGTAGCCCTGTTTTTCCATATCCTTTAATGGAATGAACTTTATTGATGCACTGTTTATACAATATCTGAGTCCTCCTCTATCTTTCGGACCGTCTTCAAATACGTGTCCTAAATGAGCCTGACCGCTTCTACTCAGAACTTCCGTTCTTATCATATTGAAACTTGTGTCTTTTGCATAGCTTACAACGTCTTTTACAATAGGTTTTGTGAAACTTGGCCAACCGCACCCCGAATCATATTTATCCTTTGATGAAAATAAAGGTTCTCCCGTAGTTATATCCACATACAGTCCTGCTTCATGATTATCCCAATATTCATTACTGAATGAATGCTCGGTATCCTTCTTTTGAGTGACACTGTATTGCAGAGGCGTAAGCTTTGCCTGTAATTCCTTATCACTTGGCTTAGGATAATCTTTAGGGTCAATAATAACATTATCAGCCTGATCCAAATCAATATGACAATATCCGTTAGGATTTTTCTTTAAATAATCCTGATGATATTCTTCAGCCAATATATAATGTTTTAACGGTTCGACTTCAACCTGAATTTTATCACTGTATTTCTGTTGTTGTTCTTTAATTTCCTTAACTATTGTTTCCTTATCCTTAATATTTGTGTAATATATTCCTGTACGGTACTGTCTTCCTCTATCATTTCCCTGTTTATTTACACTTGTAGGGTCTATAACCTGAAAATAATATTTTAACAATTTATCAAGGGAAATTTTATTTGCGTCATATTTTACATGAACTGTTTCCGCATGGTCAGTTCCGTGCAGGAGCTGATAGTTTGTAGAATCTGTTTTACCGTTGGCATATCCTGAAGTGGCATCCTTTACTCCGTAAACTCTTTCCATATATGCTTCTATTCCCCAGAAGCATCCTCCCGCAAGATAGATTTCTCTTATGTCTTCTTTAGCGTCTGATTTTGTAACCTGATTGTCATTCATCATTGTCCCGTCCTTTTTATTCATATTTTTTGTTTCTGTTTTCTTTTTTGACATACTGTCATTTTTTATTACCATAGCTGCTGAAAGAATGGTAGCAGATATGGCAAATAGTACCAATCCTTTGTATTTCATAATTTCCTCCCTATGATTTTCGGTTTCTTTTTCATTGGTTTGTAAAGAAATTATATCTTATAAAATATCAAATTATAATAAACTATAATAATTTTTTTTTATAATTTTATCATATTACGGCTATATTTAGTAATTTTTTTATAAAAAGGTTGAGTTTCAATATAAATTTTTTTCCGTGAGAGCTCATTGCCATCCTCACACTCCCGCTACCGGCTACAAAATTTTTTAACACTCAAAAATATTCATTATACTTAGAAAACAGCAAACTGGCTTCGCTCAGACAGCTGTTTTCCCGAGTAGCTAATTCATATTTTTTCGTAAAATTTTGAATGCCGGGACTTTATTTATACTTCAATTTTTCTTTCAAAATTCAAGTTTTTCAATATCTCTAAAAAATTTCAGATACTATTTAAAATATATTTGAAAATTTGACGGAAAATATAGTATAATAAAAACAACATTAAAATATATATGTCAGATTTAAATAATAAAACTAAGAAGAGTGAAACCAATGAAAAAAGAGATTTCACTCGAAGTAAAAAAAAATTTTAAAGACAGGTTATTAAGAAAAGCAACAGTCTTTGTAGTGCTGTTGTTTTTTAATTTTAATATATTTTCTGAAGTAATATCTGACACCTTGGCAAGTATAGGAACAAAAGTGACAAAAATAGCTTAAATACAGATAGAGTGATACTTACAACAGAAAGACTTGAAATGAAGGAAAAAGATCTTGTATCTATAAATGTATCGGAAGATTATATAGGAATAGGAAAAAGAGGAGTAGATGCATAAAAAAGGAGAAGTGAAAGAGAGTAACTTTCAGGAAATAATATAAAAAAGTTAAAATTTTGTATCCAATAGCAGGAGTGGGGCTGTATCATAAGTCAAAAATAATTTTCTAACTATTAAGTATTATATATTTTAAAAACTAAAAGATGGTGCTTTTACTGATTTTATAAAAATAGAAAATATATAAAGTTTATGGTTAAATATATTTTTATACCTTATGAGACAGCCTCTGAAAGAAAATTTTTAAAAGAGCTATTTCAATTTGTTATTTTTCGAAATAGCTCTTATTTTTATCTTCCGTACATTTTAGTAATTTTAGCAATTTTTTCTGCAAGCTCATCAGTCAGAATATTTTCTTTTAATCTCCACTGCCAGTTTCCCGAAGCTGTACCGGGAGTGTTTATTCTCGCTTCACTTCCCAATCCGAGAAAATCCTGAATAGGAGCAATTGCCATATCGGCAACTGAACGCCATGCTCCTTTTATCATTCCCCAGTTCATTTGGGAATTATCATTTATATTTAAATATTCCTTTGCAAAATTTCTGTCATTTTCATTTGCCTTGTCAAACCAGCCTGCCAATGTGTCGTTATCGTGGGTTCCTGTATAAACCACACAGTTTTTCACATACGTATGAGGCAGATAATCATTTTCTTCTCCCGAATCAAAAGCAAAACCTAAAATTTTCATTCCGGGAAATCCTGTGGATTCTCTCAGGTTAATTACTTCAGGAGTCATAAATCCCAAATCTTCTGCAATAATAGGAAGTTCTCCCAACTGATTTTTAATAGCATTGAAAAGGGAAATGCCCGGTCCTTTCTGCCATTCTCCGTTTTGAGCCGTGTCATCTCCGAAAGGAACAGCCCAGTATGATTCAAAACCTCTGAAATGGTCAATTCTGATAATGTCGCATATTGATAAATTTGCCTGAACTCTTTTTATCCACCAGCCGTAATCGGTTTCTGCAAGTTTATCCCAATTATATAAAGGATTTCCCCAGAGCTGTCCCGTTTCACTGAAATAATCAGGTGGAACACCTGCCACTTTTACAGGGTTTAAATCATGGTCAAACAGGAAAATTTCGGGATTTGCCCATGTATCCGCACTGTCAGCTGCAACAAATATAGGGATATCTCCTATAATTTTTATTCCGTTTTCATTGGCATATTTTTTTATTTCAAACCATTGTTTGAAAAACAGATATTGAATAAATTTCTGGAATTCAATTTCATTACGGAGTTCTTCCCTGTATTTATTCATTGCTTCAGTATTTCTCAGTTTTATATCAATAGGCCATTGTCCCCATGATAACCCGTTAAAATGATTTTTAAGGGATATGAACATGGAATAATCTTCAAGCCATGAATCGCTTTCCTCTTTAAATTTATGAAATTCTTCTTTTAGGTTATTGAAATTTCCTGATATAAATCTGTTAAAAGCTTTTTTAAGTAATGGGAACTTTTGATTGTATATTGCACCGTAATCAATATATTCGGGATTTTCTCCCCAAAAGACATTGTCAAAATCTTCGTTTTGCAATAATCCGTATGAAATTAACATATCAAAATCAATTAAATAAGGGTTTCCCGCAAAAGATGAAAATGACTGATAAGGAGAATCTCCGTATCCTGTAGGACCTAAAGGAAATATCTGCCATAGTTTCTGATTTGATTTTTTCAGAAAATCAATAAATTTTACTGCTTCATGACCTAAAGTGCCTATTCCGTATTTTCCCGGTAATGATGTAGGATGAAGCAGGATTCCCGAACTTCTTTCAAACATATTTTTCCTCCTTAATTAAAAATTATTTTATAACTATAATATACATTATATTTCTTAAAAAGTCTAATTAAGTTTTTAATTAAAAGCCGAATAATTTTGTATAAGCAATTCAGTATTATGAAAATTTGACAAGTCTTCATACTTGTTGTAAAATATATAATAAAATAAAATTAAAAATTTAGGAGTTGATGCCGATGTCAAGCAAGCCAACTTGGAAAGAAGCTTTAAAAGAATATCATTCCATAAAAAAAGCGGAATTTGAAAAAACAAATAACGGAAATTTTAGTCGAAATCCTAATTATAAAAGGGAAAAAGATAATTTCAAACCGGAAGGCTACAGGTTCTACAATCCTAATAATTTTACAACAAAGCCTCAGGAAATTTATAGAAATCTCGATGAAAGAGAAAGATTAAAAGAGATAGACCGGAGAAGAAAAGGCTGGGCTATGGATGAAAAGAAAGAGGAATATAAAGTACTTTCTTTAAATGCCACTATTACTGTAGGACATGCTACTGAAAGCTGGAAAAGCTTGGACGACAGAACAGTAAAAGCGGAAGCGAGAAAGAGAACGGAAAACGGAAAAAATATCGATATGGCTATAAAGACATTAAAAAACTTTAATATTGATGATATGAAAAGTAAAATCGAAGTAATACAGGCATTTAACAGTGCAACGTATGTTTTAAAAAATTTTAATGATTTAAGAAACGGAGTGATTACTAAAAGTAACAAAAGATTTGAAAAATTTCTGGAACGTTATGAAATACTTGAGGAACCTTATATTGATTTAGAAACGGGAATGTCCGCATTGGTAATAGGAAACAGAAAAACAAAAAATGTGGAAATAATATTCGGAGCAAGTCAGGATCCGAGCAATATATTTAGAAAAGACGAGCCGAGAAAGCTGGAAAACTTTAAAGGAAGTGAAAAACTGAAAAAATATATAGAAAGAGGAGAAAATGCCAAATATGCAACTATGGATTGGGCTGGAAATAATTTGAAATCCCCTGTTGTAACACCGTCCAATCAAAAAGTGGCTTTAAAGTTTGCTGAAGAAATACAGGAAAAATATAAAAACGGATATAACGGTTATATGACATTAACGGATACAAAC